>CAYRAE010000464.1:0-3032 GCA_964422175.1 uncultured Luteitalea sp.
TGCGTCTTGTCCTTGTCGGCCACGCAGTCGCGGATGAACGGCGTGGTGATCATCACCTCCACGGCCGCCACGCGCCCGGCGCCCGTCGCGCGCGGCAGCAGGCGCTGCGACACCACGGCCCGCAGCACGCTCGCGAGCTGCAGGCGCACCTGTCGCTGCTGGTGCGGCGGGAAGACCGCGACGATACGGTTGATGCTCTCCGGGGCGTCGAGCGTGTGAAGGGTCGAGAAGACCAGGTGCCCCGTCTCGGCGGCGAGCAGCGCCGTCTCCACCGTCTCGAGGTCGCGCATCTCGCCGACGAGGATGACGTCGGGATCCTGGCGCAGCGCCGACCGCAGCGCGTGCGCGAACGACTTGGTGTCGACGTTGATCTCGCGCTGGTTGACGATCGACTGCTGATCGCGATGGAGGTACTCGATCGGATCCTCGACGGTCACGATGTGTGAGGACCTGTGCTTGTTGATGTGGTCGATCATCGCCGCGAGCGTCGTGCTCTTGCCGGAGCCCGTGGTGCCCGTGACGAGCACGAGGCCACGTTCCTCTTCGGCGATGCGCCCGAGCACTTCGGGCAGTTCGAGCGTCTCGACGGTCGGGACCTTCGTGGAGATCACGCGGATGACGAGCGAGATCGTGCCGCGCTGCGTGAAGACGTTGCAGCGAAAGCGCCCCAGGCCCGCGATGCTGTACGCCGCGTCGATCTCCTGGTGCGCGACGAAGTACTTGCGCTGCTCGACGTTGAGCACCGTGGCCGCCATCGTCTCCGTGTCGTCGCGTTCCAGGCGGCGGGTCTCGTTGGCGACGACCAGCGTGCCGTCGAGGCGCATCATCGGGAAGCTGCCCACCTTGAGGTGGATGTCGGAGGCGCCGCTGCGAACGGCGTGCGTCAGGAGGTCGTTGAGATGCATCGGGCGTCGGCGGCTCCTTGATGGAGCACGCGATCCGGAAATCGGCCGACAGGCGGCGAGCATGAGCGGGCGGTGGGAAAGTCCTTGACTTCCGTCCGTCGCGCGCCAATCGTGTGGCGCAAGGTGCCATGCCCATGACCCATTCCCCGTCCCGGCGGTCCTTCCTCGCTTCGGCAGGCAAGGGCGCCGCCGCCACCGCCATCGTCGGCGTCGCGCCCGCCATCGTGCCGGCGCGCGTGTTCGGCAGTACGTCGCCGTCCAATCGCATCAACGTCGGGGCGATCGGCGTCGGCCGCATCTCTCGCGACCACGACATGCCGGACACGCTGGCGTTCGACTCGGCGCGGATCATGGCGGTGTGCGATCTCGATCGCCGCCGGCTGGAGGACGGCAAGCGCTTCGTGAACGACTTCTACGCGAAGCAGACGGGCGCGTCCTACGACGGCGTCAGGATGTACGACGACTACAGGGAACTGCTCGCCAATCCCGACATCGACGCCGTCCTCGTGAGCACCCCCGATCACTGGCACGCGCCGCTCGCGATCGCGGCGGTGGAGGCGGGCAAGGATGTCTACCTCCAGAAGCCGGCGTCGCTCACCATCGCCGAGGGGAGGGCGCTGTCGTACGCCGTCCATCGTACGGGGCGCATCCTGCAGTTGGGCAGCCAGAATCGATCGCTGCCGCAGCACCGTTATGCCTGCGAGCTCGTACGCAACGGTCGCATCGGCAGGCTCGTGTCGGTGGAAGTGGGACTGGCGGCCGATCCGGCAGGCGACGTCGAGCCAGAGATGCCCGTCCCGCCGACGTTCAACTACGACATGTGGCTCGGGTCGACGCCGGAGGTCTTCTACACCGAGAAGCGCGTCCACCCGCAGGTGGGCTACGAGCGTCCGGGGTGGCTCCGCTGCGAGCAGTTCGGCGCCGGGATGATCACCGGCTGGGGCGCGCACCATATCGACACGGCGCACTGGGGAATGGGCGCCGAGTTCACGGGGCCGATCGAAATCCGGGGCAGAGCGGAATTCCCGAAGGGCGGCCTGTGGGACGTGCATGGCCCGTTTCGTACCGAAGCGCGCTACGCCGACGGCGTCCACATGATCGTCAGCGACTCGATCACGAACGGCATCAAGTTCATCGGGACGGAAGGCTGGATTTTCGTCAACCGCGTGGGCGGCCTGTCGGGGACGGATCCGAAGGCGTACCTCGGCGAGCCGCGTGCGCTCGACGCCAGCGACCGCCGCATCCTGACGTCGGAGATCGGCCCGAACGAGGTGCACCTCATCGACAGCCGCGATCAGCACGGCAACTGGCTCGAGGCGATCCGCACGCGCCAGCTTCCGATCGCTCCCGTCGAAGTGGGGCACCGCTCTTGCACCGCGTGCCTGCTCCACCACATGGCCATGCGCGCCGAGCGCACGCTGCACTGGGATCCCGCGCGCGAACGCTTCAAGAACGACGATGAGGCGAACGGCTGGCTGTCGCGCCCGCAGCGCTATCCGTACATGTTCACGTAGGGTGTCACTATCGGCTTACGGCTTACGGCTTACGGCTTACGGCTTACGGCTTAGGCATTCGGCATTCATCATTCGGCACTGCAATGTCACTACTCCGCTTCTCCTTCTTCGGCGCGCTGTTGCTTGGTGCGCTGGCCGTCACGGGATCTCCAGCGCGCGCCGACGAATCGGCGGAGGCTGGCGCGCAGGCTGCTTCGGGCAAGGTGCTGCGGGTCGGGCTCATCGGGCTCGATACGTCGCATGTCACGGCGTTCACGGCGGTGCTGAACGATCCGGCGCATCCGGACCACGTGCCCGGTGCGCGTGTGGTCGCGGCGTTCAAGGGCGGGAGCCCCGACGTCGAGGCCAGCGCGACGCGCGTGGACAAGTTCACCGAGGAACTGCGCGACAAGTGGAAGATCGAGATCGTCGACACGATCGAGGCGCTGCTCCCCAAGGTGGACGTGGTGATGCTTACGAGCGTCGACGCGCGCGTGCACCTGGCGCAGGCCAGGCCCGTGATCGCCGCGCGCAAGCCGCTCTTCATCGACAAGCCGATGGCGGCCAGCACGAAGGACGGGGCCGAGATCGTCAGGCTCGCGAAGGCGGCCGGCGTGCCGGTGTTCAGCGCCTC
>CAYRAE010000465.1:0-435 GCA_964422175.1 uncultured Luteitalea sp.
AACCGCGGCTTCAAGGTTGCCGACGACACGTACGGGCCGACGTTCGATCCGACCGCCGGCGACCGTACGCCGACAGCGGAGACGCTGGCCGAGGCGCGGGCCTTCCTGCGCCTGCGGTTCCCGGCCATCGCCGACGCGCCGCTGCTCGGGTCCGAGGTCTGCCAGTACGAGCTCACGTCCGACTCGCATTTCCTCATCGATCGCCATCCCGGCGCGCCCAACGCGTGGCTCGTCGGCGGCGGATCGGGACACGGTTTCAAGATGGGCCCGGCGCTCGGTGAGTACGTCGCCAGGCGTGTGATCGACGACGGGGAGGTCGACGCCGTCTTCAAGCTGGGGGATCGCTGAGGATGTGTCGATTCCTGTTCAGATGCCCGCTCCAGTCATGCGAGCCGTCGTGCGCCCCCTGACGGGAGTCGTGCGTCTGCTGGCGCG
>CAYRAE010000465.1:445-3024 GCA_964422175.1 uncultured Luteitalea sp.
CGCCACCCCGAGCGCGACCCGCGCCGCCGCCGGACGCGCTCGGGGTGGCGCTCGGCATCAACGTCCTGCTCCTCGCATCAGCGACAGGGCTGTGGCGGGGGGATCTGGCGTCTCCTCCGGTGCCGACAGGACTGGCGCTGGCCGGCGTCATCGCGGTGATCGCGGCACTGCTGCTGGTGTGGTTCCACAGGCGTCTGAGGTGGGCGGCGGGCTGGCGTGGTGCTCAGCCGGACACGCATCCGGGACGAGACGACGCCTTCCTCGCCGTTGCCGACGCGGCCCGCGTGGCCATCGTCACCACGGACGCCGAGGGGCGGTTCACCTACGTCAACGCCGCCGCCGAGCAGATGCTTGGTGCCGCGCGCGCGCACCTGAAAGGCGTGAGTTGCGCGGAGTACGTGGCTCCGTCGGAGCGGCAGCGGTTCCTCGAGGGACTCGGCAAGTTCCTCGCCGGCCAGGGGCGCCTCGCTGCCGGTGTACCGGTGCCCTTCGTCGGCCGTCGCCACAACGGCGAGGAGTTCCAGGCGGAAGTGCTGCTCTCGTGGTACGAGAGCCCGCGCGGCCGCTACGTCACCGGCGTCATCGTCGATCTCTCCGAACGCCTGCGCGCCGAAGCGGCGGCGCGCGCCGTGGAGGAACGCTGGAAGGCCGCCGTCGAGGGCTCTGACGACGGTGTCTGGGACTGGGACGTCACGACCGACACGCTGTACGGGTCGCGGCGGCTGTTCGGGATGCTGGGGCACGACCAGATCACGGCCGTGCGCGGTATCGAGTGGGACGCCTTCGTGCACGACGACGATCGCCAGCGGTTCCGCGACGACATCAAGGCCCACCTGGTTGGCGAGTCCGAGCAATACGTCTCCGAGTACCGGGTGCGCTGCCACGATGGCAGCTACCGCTGGGCGCTCGCCCGCGGTCGCGTGGTCGCGCGTGACGCGCAGGGCGTGGCCACGCGCGTGGTTGGCACCGTGAGCGATGTGACGGAACGCCGTGCCGCCGTCGAGACGCTGCAGCTCGCACGCGAGCACGCGGAACGGGCCGCACGCAGCAAGAGCGACTTCCTGGCCGTGATGAGCCACGAACTGCGTACGCCCCTCAACGGTGTGCTCGGTATGGCGACGCTGCTGGCCGACACGCCGCTCACCGTTGAGCAGCGCGACTACCTCGACCTCATCACAAAATCCGGGCAGTCTCTGCTGCACCTCATCGACGATGTGCTCGACTTCTCGAAGATCGAGGCCGGCCGCGTGGTGCTGGAGCAGATTCCGACCGACGTCGGCGAGTTGGCGCGTGAAGTCATGGCGATGCTGCGCGTGCCCGCGGCGGAGAAGGGCCTGCGCCTCGACATCGAGGTGAGTCCCGACACGCCGGCGCCCGTCATCACCGATCCGGGCCGCGTGCGGCAGGTGCTGTTCAACCTCGTGGGCAACGCCGTCAAGTTCACAGAGACGGGATCGGTGCGCGTGGTTGTCTCGTGCGACGGTGTCGACGCCGGACGGGCAACGTTGCGCCTCACGGTCACCGACACGGGTATCGGAATCCCGGAGGACAAGCAGCCGCTGCTCTTCGAGAAGTTCATGCAGGCCGATGCGTCCACCACGCGCCGCTTCGGCGGTACGGGACTCGGGCTGGCCATCTCGAAGGGGCTGGTCGACGGCCTCGGGGGAACGATTGGCGTGACGAGCGCGGTGGGCGAGGGCGCGTGCTTCTGGTTCACGATCGTCGCGCCCATCGCCGTTGCTCCGGCACCGTCGCGTGACGTGTCATGGTCGCTGGCGTCGCTCGCGATGCCGGCGCCTGCTGCACGGCAGGACGTCGCTGCCGTCGATCCGTCGCGCCGCGTGCTCGTGGCCGAGGACAACCCCGTCAACCAGCGCGTGGCCGTGGCGATGCTGCAGAAGCTCGGCTACGTGGCCGACGTGGCGGGAGACGGGCACGAAGCCGTCAGGATGGCGCAGGCGACGCGCTACGCCGTCATCCTGATGGACTGCCACATGCCGGGCCTCGACGGCTACGAGGCCACCCGACAGCTCGAGCGTCTGCTGCCACCGGAGAGCCGGCCACCCGTCGTGGCGATGACGGCTGCCGGGGTCGAGGGCGCGCGCGAGCGCTGCCTGTCCGCGGGAATGGCCGACTACCTGCTCAAGCCTGTCGAATTGCCGAAACTCCGCGCGATGCTCGATCGCTGGGTCGAGCAACCCGCGCTGCGCTGACCGCATCGGCCTGTCAACCTCTTGCGGCTGTTCGCGTATTACCCGGCATGACGACCCGGGTTTTCCTGCTCTCCTCGCACCTGCGACACGCCGTCTTCGCTGCGGTATGCCTGTCTGCGGCTCCGGCGCCCGTGTGCGCACAGCGCGTCGCGGCGCAACCACTCGAGAGCGTGCCACCGACGCTCATCGAGCGCGGCACCGCCGATCACGCACCGCTTCCAGGGTCGGACCAGCGCGCGGAAGACACGCGCGGTCAGCTTCGGCAGCTGCTCCAGCAGCACCCGCCCGCCGTGCGCGACGTGCTCCAGCGACAGCCCACGCTGCTGACCAACGCCGACTATCTCGCGCCGTATCCGCGGCTGAGCG
>CAYRAE010000466.1:0-3021 GCA_964422175.1 uncultured Luteitalea sp.
CGCGTGATCTACCTGTTCCAGAGCGGCGGCCCGTCGCAGCTCGATCTCTTCGACGAGAAACCGCTGCTGCGGACGATGAACGGCGAAGAGCTGCCCGACTCGGTGCGCAAGGGCCAGCGCCTCACGGGCATGACGGCGCACCAGAAGCAGTTCCCGCTCGCGGGATCGCAGTTCACGTTCGCGCGCCACGGGCAGAGCGGGGCGATGGTCAGCGACCTCATGCCGCACACCGCATCGATCGTCGATCGCCTGTGCTTCGTGAAGTCGATGCACACCGAGGCGATCAACCACGATCCCGCCGTCACGTTCGTGCAGACGGGATCGCAGCAGGCGGGACGGCCGTCGATGGGGTCGTGGCTGTCGTACGGCCTCGGGTCCGACAACGCCAACCTTCCCGCGTTCATCGTGCTGCTCTCGCGCGGACGGCAGGGCGACCAGCCGCTGTATTCGCGGCTCTGGGGCAGCGGCTTCCTGCCATCGCAGCACCAGGGCGTGCAGTTCAGGAGCGGCAGGGATCCCGTGCTCTACCTCGGCAATCCCGAGGGCCTCGACGCCGAGACGCGCCGCCACATGCTCGACACGTTCCGGCAACTCGAGGAAGAGCAGCACGCGCGCGTCCTCGACCCGGAGATCAACGCCCGCATCGTGCAGTACGAGATGGCGTACCGCATGCAGACGTCGGTACCGGAAGTGATGGACTTCTCGGACGAGCCCCAGCACGTCATCGACATGTACGGGCCGGACGTCATGAAGCCCGGCACGTATGCCGCCAACTGCCTGCTCGCGCGCCGGCTCGCCGAGCGCGACGTGCGCTTCATCCAGCTCTATCACCAGGGCTGGGACCAGCACGGCACGCTGCCGAAGGACATCCGCGTGATGGCGCAGTCCGTGGATCAGGCGTCGGCGGCGCTGGTGAAGGATCTCGACCAGCGCGGGCTGCTCGAAGACACGCTCGTCATCTGGGGAGGCGAGTTCGGCCGCACGAACTACTCGCAGGGCAAGCTCACGAAAGACGACTACGGCCGCGACCATCACCCCCGCGCGTTCACGGTGTGGATGGCGGGCGGCGGCATCAAGCCCGGCATCACGTACGGAGAGACCGACGAGTTCGGCTACAACGTCGTGCGCGATGCCGTGCACGTCCACGACTTCCAGGCGACGCTCATGTACCTGCTCGGCGTGGATCACGAGCAGCTCACGTTCAAGCACCAGGGCCGGCGCTACCGCCTCACCGACGTGGAAGGCCACGTCGTGAAGGCGCTGTTGGCGTAAGCGAGTGCTCACGGATTTGCAGCCGTTCCTCGGGCGGTTCCATCCCCTGCTCGTCCACCTGCCGATCGGCTTCCTCCTGCTGATCGCCGCGGTGGAGGTCCTCTCGCGCACCCGCCGGTTCGCCGGCGCCGGCTTCCACACGGTCATGCCCGCCCTGCTCGGCCTCGGCGCGGCCAGCACGCTGGCCGCGATCGCCACGGGGCTCATGCTGGCGTCGGATGGCGGCTACGACGAGGCGCTCGTCGGACGTCACCAGCGGTGGGCCATCATGCTGGCGGTCGCGCTGGGCGTGGCGTGCGTGGCCGCGTCGGCACGCGCGCGGCGTGCGCAGCACGGAACCGACGGCGAGGTCGCATCGCCGCCTGCTGGTGTGGCGCGCCTCTATCCCGCGTCGCTGGTGGTGGTGCTCGTGCTCGTCGCGGGCACCGGGCACTTCGGCGGCGCACTCACGCACGGCGACGGCTACCTCACCGAGCACATGCCCGCGCTGCCCTTCTTCGGTGCCGCACCGGCCGAGGCTCCCACAGGGCCTGTCGACCTGAGCGCGACGAACGTCTACGACACGCTCGTCGCACCGACGTTCGCGTCGCGTTGCGTGACGTGCCACGGACCGTCGCGCCAGGCGGGCAAGCTGCGGCTGGACTCACCCGACGCGATACGCGCGGGCGGCGAGTCAGGTGCGGTCCTCGTGCCCGGGCGCGCGGTGGACAGCCTGCTCGTCAAGCGCGTCTTCCTGCCGCTCTCCGACGGGAAGGTGATGCCGCCGCGCGGCCATCAGGCGCCGTCGCACGCGGAGATGTCGCTGCTGCGCTGGTGGATCGATCAGGGGGCGTCGTTCGACGCGTCGCTGGCCGAGGTCGACGTCACGCCGGATCTCGAACCCGCCATCGCGGACCGCACGGGCCCCGTCGACTTCACGGCGCCGGCCATCCTGTCGGTCAGCGTGCCGGCAGGATCGCCAGCGGCCATCGAAGCCCTGCGCGCGATCGCGCTGAAGGTGGAGCCGCTGCGCGCAGGCTCGTCGCTGCTGATGGTGGAGGCGCCGCCCGCCGCGCGGGCGTTCGACGATGCGGCGCTGGCGACGCTGGAACCGCTGGCCGAGCAGATCGCGTGGCTCGATCTCGGCGGCACGCAGGTGACAGACGAGGGGATCGCGCGCGTGCTCCCGAAACTGGTGAACCTCTGGCGCCTCTCGCTCGCGCGCACGGCGGTCACCGACGCCGGCCTCGGGCCGCTCCGATCGCTGCAGCGCCTGGAAGCCGTCAACCTCTACGCGACGTCGATCACTGATGCGGGATTGAGATCCCTCGACACTCTCCCCCGCCTCCGCGCCGTATACGCCTGGCAGACGCACGTCACGCCGCAGGGCGCCGACGCGCTGCGGCAAGCCCTCCCCCGCGTCCAGGTGAACCTCGGCGCCCCAGCCGTTACGGTTCCCTGATCGGCAACGGGCAACGGGCAACCGGCAACCGGCAACCGGCAACCGGCAACCGGACATAGACGCCGGGGTCTCGCCGCCCCTCACTCCCGTAGCCGCCGGATCAAGCGTCGCGTACCTGCCGGGTTCGTCAGGCGTCAGTGAACCGCCGCGCCAGATGAATGCGGCGGTTGCGGGCGAGAGGAGAATGCCGGGGTTCGACGTCAGCGTGCGTCCAGCGCATCCCGGAAATCCGCGCGGATTTGTTGGATCTGTTTCGACTTCTCGTCGAGACGCAGGATGCGATGCGGCTTCCCTGGCTCTCGGGCGTC
>CAYRAE010000467.1:0-3016 GCA_964422175.1 uncultured Luteitalea sp.
GCCAACCAGTTGCCTCCGTCAGGACCACGCGATTGTAGCAGGCTCAGATCACGCCGCGCGCGCGCAGATCGTCGATCGCCGTGGCATCGAGACCGAGCATGTCGCCATAGACCTCGGCGTTGTGCGCGCCGAGCGCGGCTCCCGGCCACGTCGTGCGCCCCGGTGTCTGCGACAGCTGCGGGGCGATCGCGGGGATCGCCACGTCTTCCCCGTTGGCCAGCGTGACGTGCTCGATGAGTCCACGCTCGCGGAAGTGCGGATCGTCCACCTGATCGGCCACCGAATAGATCGGTCCGCACGGCACGTCGGCGGCGTCGAGCATCGCGAACGCCTCATCGTACGGACGCGACGACGTCCACGCCGCGATGGCCTCGTCGATCAGCGTCGCATGCGGCACGCGGCCCTCGTTGGTCGCCAGCCTCGGATCGTCGGCGAGATCGGGCCTGTCTATTGCGCGCATCAATCGCCTGAAGATGCTGTCGGCGTTGCCGCCGATGATGATGTAGTGCTCGTCGGCACACGGGTACACATTGGTGGGGACGATGCCGCTCACGGTGGAGCCGTGGCGCTCGCGGACAACGCCCGCTGTCACGTACTCGGGCACCGTCGATTCCATCAGGTTGAAGATCGACTCGTAGAGCGCGACGTCCACGACCTGGCCTTCGCCGGTCCCTTTCCCATCACGATGGTGCAACGCGAGCAGCATGCCGAGCACGGCGTGGAGACCGCCGATCGTGTCGCCAAGACTCAGGTTCGCGCGCGCGGGCGGACGATCGGGGAATCCATTGACGTATCGCAACCCGCCCATGCCCTCGGCCACCGCCGCAAAGCCCGGACGCCTCGCGTACGGCCCCGTCTGTCCGTAGCCCGAGATGCGCACCATGATGATGCGCGGGTTGATCTCCTTCAGCGCCTCGTAGCCGAGCCCCCACGCTTCGAGTCGTCCGGGCCTGAAGTTCTCCACCACCACGTCGCACTGCGCCGCGAGCAGGCGAATCAGTTCGCGCGCTTCCTCCTTGCGGAGGTCGGCGGTGATGCACCGCTTGTTGCGGCCCATCGCATACCACCAGAGCGCGGTTCCGTCGTGCACGTGCCGCCACGTGCGCAACGGATCCCCGCCATCGGGCGGTTCCACCTTGATCACATCCGCCCCGAAGTACGCCAGCAGCATCGTCGAGAACGGCCCGGCGATGAGCTGCCCCAGTTCGAGCACCCGAAGCCCCTCCAACGGCGCAACAGACACGGGGGACATTGTCCTTCATCCTCCATCCTTGCACTAACATTGCCGACATGGCTGCGAGCGCGAGTTTCGACATCACGTCTTCGGTGGATCTGCAGGAAGTGGACAACGCCGTCAACCAGGCGCGGAAGGAGATCGGCCAGCGCTACGACTTCAAGGGCGCGAAGGTCGAGATCGACTTCGACAAGGCCAAGAGCACCATCACGCTGCTGACCGACGATGACTACAAGCTGTCTTCGGTGTGGGAGGTGTTGCAGGGCAAGTTGTTCAAGCGCAACGTGCCGATCAAGAACCTGAAGCTGGGCGACAAGGAGTCCGCCGCGGGCAGCGCGGTCCGCCGCGTGGTCACCCTTCAACAGGGCATCTCCACCGACGCCGCCAAGGCCATCGTCAAGTTCCTGAAGGACGAGGGCCTGAAGAAGGTCCAGGCCACCATCCAGGCCGATCAGGTCCGCGTGACTTCGAACTCGAAGGACGAGTTGCAGGACGCCATCAAGCGCCTCCGCGGCCACGACTTCGGGGTCGAGCTCATGTTCGGGAACTTCAGGAGCTGACGGCTGTCAAAGGGAAAAGGCCAAAGGCCAACGGACAAGGACAGCGAAAAAGTGGCAAGGGAGAAGGTGCAAGGAGGGCACTGCTGATGGTGTCAGCCGAGCGAACCGCACCGTGCTATGGTCGCGCCATGGTTCCCGACGCCGGTGCGAGACCGCGCTCTCGCAGATGACCACTCCCCGCACGCGGCGCGCGTTCAGGATGGACGAGGGCCGGGCCGTCCTCTCGCGGACACCGACCGTGCTGGACACGTTGCTGCGCGGGCTACCCGACGGGTGGATTGCCGCCCACGAAGGCGGTGAGACGTGGAGTCCGTTCGACGTCCTCGGTCATCTTGTCCATGGCGAGAAGACCGACTGGATGCCGCGGGTCCGCCTCATCGTCGAGTACGGCGACACGCGCGCGTTCGACACCTTCGATCGGTTCGCGCAGTTTCGCGAAAGCGACGGCAGGACGCTCGACCAGTTGCTCGACGAGTTCGCGGCGCTCCGATCGGAAAGCCTTCGCCAGCTCGACACGCTCGCGTTGACCCAAGACGACCTCGACCGCGTCGGACGACATCCGCAACTCGGCGAAGTCCGTCTGCGCAACCTGCTCGCGACGTGGGTGGCTCACGATCTCGATCACATCGTTCAGATCTCACGCGTGATGGCGAAGCAGTACACAGACGAAGTCGGCCCCTGGAGTGCGTATCTGCGTATCGTCCAGCGCTGACATGGCCCAATCGCGAGGGGCTGGCGCGCGGTCGGCCTATGATGCCGTCGTGCGTGCTCGTCACTCGTTCCTGCTCGTGCTCGCGCTCGCGCTGACGTCGGCCGGATGCCGCGTGTCGGAGTCCGCCTCGACGCGCGCCGCCACCGAATCGTGGCTCGCGGAAATTCGTGCGGTCGCGAGTCCTGTCGGCACCGCGAGCGGGCAACCGCACCTGCAGTCAGGCAGCCGCGGCGTCCTTCTGAGCTGGGTCGAGCGGATCGGGAACACCGCGCACCTGAAGTACGCCGAATACGACGCGCAATGGACAACGGCACGTACGGTGGCGTCGGGCGACAACTGGTTCGTGAACTGGGCTGATGTCCCGTCCGTCGTGCGCCTCGACGATCGAACCCTCGCCGCGCACTGGCTGCAGAAGAGCGGCGAGGGCACCTACGCCTACGACGTGCGGCTGAGCCACTCGACCGACAACGGCCGCACGTGGTCGGCGTCGTCTCTGCCGCACCACGACGG
>CAYRAE010000468.1:0-3016 GCA_964422175.1 uncultured Luteitalea sp.
ACACCGCGTCGGCCAACGTGAGCCTGCCGACGCTGGAGCCGTCCGGTGATGCCGATGGTGATGGCCTGTCCAACGACTTCGAGACGAAGTACGGCCTCGATCCCTTCGGTGGACCGGGG
The DNA here is from genome assembly GCA_964422175.1 of uncultured Luteitalea sp. GTDB lineage: Bacteria > Acidobacteriota > Vicinamibacteria > Vicinamibacterales > Vicinamibacteraceae > Luteitalea. The sequence goes on from CAYRAE010000468.1 coordinate 120, forward strand.
TCTGGTCCGAACGACGATCCGGATGGAGATGGACGCACGAACCTTCAGGAGATGCAGGACGGCACGCATCCGCGCGGTTTCGTCATCACGTATCTCGCCGAGGGCGCGACGGGCGCGTTCTTCCACACGCGTCTCGCCATCGCCAATCCGACGACGCAGCCGGCCCTCGTGCTCACGCGCTTCCAGCGCCACGATGGCGTCACGATTCGCGACTACCGTGTGGTGCCCGCGCTGAGCCGGGCGACGATCGACGTCGAACGGGTGCCCGGCCTGGAAGCGGCGGAGTTCTCGACGCTCATCGAAGCCGACGTGCAGGTCGTGGCCGATCGCACGATGACGTGGGGCGACGGCGCGTACGGCAGCCACACCGAGCGCGGCATCCTCACGCGGACGGCGACGCGCTGGTACTTCGCGGAAGGGGCCACGACCGGCCGGTTCAACCTCTTCTATCTGATTCAGAATCCCAACACGCAGCCGGCGCGCGTGAAGGTCACCTACCTGCTGCCCGCCGGTGAGCCGCTCGTCGAGACCTACACCGTGAACCCGGAGAGCCGGTTCAACATCTGGGTGAACGACGAGGGCCGCACCAAACCGGCGCTGGCCGCGCTCGAGAAAGCGGAGTTCTCGGCCATCGTCGAGTCCACCAACGGCGTGCCGATCATCGCGGAACGGGCGATGTATCTCGATCAGCCGGACAAGCCGCTCGGCGCCGGTCACGAGAGCGCAGGCGTCACGGCGCCGTCCACGCAGTGGTTCCTCGCCGAGGGCGCGACGGGCGACTACTTCGATCTCTTCATCCTCGTGGCGAATCCGCAGACGGAGGCCGCCGAGATTCAGGCCGACTTCCTGCTCGGAAGCGGACAGGTGATCACGAAGACCTATCGCGTGGCCGGCAAGACCCGCTTCAACATCTGGGTGGACCTGGAGGATCCCGCGCTGGCCGACGTCGCGGTGTCCACGCGCGTCACCTCCCTCAACGGCGTGCCGATCGTCGTCGAGCGGGCGATGTGGTGGCCGGGACCGACGCCCGCCACGTGGCAGGAGGCGCACAACAGCCCCGGTGAGACCACCACCGGCACACGTTGGGCACTGGCCGAAGGGGAAGTGGGCGGCGTGCGCAATACGGAGACCTATGTGCTCATCGCCAACACGTCACCGTTTGCCGGCGTGATCCGGGCGACGGTCCTTTTCGAGGACGGCACGGCGCCGGTGACGCGCAACTTCGATGTGACGGCCAACGCCCGCTTCAACATCGTACCGGCGGCGCACTTCCCCGAGACACGCGGGAAGACGTTCGGGATGATCGTCGAGAGTCTCGGCGGATCACCGGCCCAGATCGTCGTCGAACGCGCGATGTACTCCGACGCCGCCGGCGTCAGCTGGGCCGCCGGCACCAACGCCCTCGCCACGAAGCTGCAGTAGGTCGCCCAACATGCAGGGGAGACGCATGCGTCGCCCCTGCGCGTCTCCAGAGCGCCCCCGGCACCCGCCCCGATTTGCCTATCGTCGGTCGTTGGAGGAATATTCCCCCCGCTGGCGGGAATATTCCGTGGCCTGCGCCCGTCTGCGCCGATGAACGGCGTTTCGACCGCCGATCGGCGTGTCGCGTGACGGCTGGCCCGGAAGTTGCCTTGTCCAACATGATCGTTCGACAGCGAACGACAGCTTCCGGCATTGTCTCCCGCGACGTCACAGACCCTGCATCGCACCCCGGCGACGGCCAGCGCGCCCATGGTGTGTCGCCATTGTGGCGACCCGTGCGAGAGCGACGCCGTCAGTACGTCGGACGGTGACTTCTGCTGTCATGGCTGTGCGTCTGTCTACAGCCTGCTGCAGCTGCACGGCCTGACGCAGTTCTACGCCTGCGACCCTGACGCCGGCCTCTCGCAGCGCGCCCTCTCGCGCCGCGCCGCGGACCGGTTCGCGCCGCTCGACGATCCCGATGTCGCCGCACGCTTCATCGACGCCCACGACGGCACGTTCGCGCACGCCACGTTCTCGGTGCCGGCGCTGCACTGCGCATCCTGTCTGTGGCTGCTCGAACGGCTCTGGCGTCTGGACGAGGGCATCGGCCGCAGCGAGGCCGATCTCGTCAGGCGCACGGTGCGCGTGGCGTTCCGTCCGGAGCGGACGTCGCTTCGCGCCGTCGCGGAACGCCTCGCCTCGCTCGGCTACGAACCCGTCATCGACAGCGAACGCGCGGCCGGCCGCATGCCTGAGGCGCGCCGCACGTTGTATCTGAAGATCGGCATCGCGGCGTTCGCCGTCGGCAACATGATGCTGTTCAGCATCCCGCGGTACGCCAACGGTGCGCCGCTCGAACCCATCTTCCAGCGGCTCTTCGACGCGCTGAACGTGCTGTTGGCCGTGCCGGTCCTCGTCTACAGCGCGTCGGACTTCTTCACGTCGGCCTGGCGCGCCCTCCGGATGCGCGCGGTGACGCTCGACGTCCCGATCGCGATCGGTCTCACGGCGCTGGTGGGACGCAGCGTCTGGGATATCGCCACACGGACGGGCGAGGGTTTCCTCGACTCGTTCGCCGGCCTGGTGCTCTTCCTGTTGATCGGCCGGCTGTTCCAGCAGATCGCCTTCGACCGCATCGCCTTCGACCGCACCATCAGATCCTTCCTGCCGCTGTCGGTCCGCCTCGTCGCCGGGAGCACGACGACGATGCGGCGGATCGAGGCCCTCGTGCCGGGCGACGTGATCGCGGTGCGTCCACGAGAGGTGGTGCCGGCCGACGCGCGCATGCTCGACGCCGACGGACGCCTCGACCTCGCGTTCGTCACGGGCGAGCAGCGGCCCGTCGCCATCGCGAAGGGCGACGCGGTGCCGGCGGGCGGGCGCGTGGTGGGGGAAGGCATCCGCGTCGAAGTGGTGCGGCCCGTGTCGCACAG
>CAYRAE010000469.1:0-3016 GCA_964422175.1 uncultured Luteitalea sp.
TCCACACGCTGGCGTTCGCCGGCGTCGTGCTGTTTGCCGGCTACGCCATCAGGCGACGCCTGCCCTGGCTCGATCGGCTCAACATCCCGGCGCCCGTCGTGGGTGGTCTGATCGTCGCCATCGCGATGACGATCGGCCACGCACGCGGGAGCGAACCGTTCGCGTTCGACACGACGCTGCGCGACCCGTTGATGATCGCCTTCTTCACGAGCGTCGGCTTCGGCGCGAGTGTGGGACTGCTGCGTCGCGGAGGCCCGCTCGTCCTGCTCTTCCTCGCCGCATCATCGGCATTCACGATCCTGCAGAACGTTCTCGGCGTGATCGTGGCGCAACTGCTCGGCCAGCCGCCGCTCTTCGGCGTTCTCGCGGGTTCCGTGACGCTCGCCGGCGGTCCCGCGACGGGCCTTGCCTTCGCACCGCTCTTCGAACAGGCAGGCGTGGCGGGCGCGGAGACCATCGCCGTCGCCGCCGCCATGGCCGGCATCGTCAGCGGTGGATTGATCGGCGGACCCGTCGGCACATGGCTCATCGAGCGGCGCGTGCGTCCGGCGCTGGCAGCGGCAGGCACGACCACTCCGTCCGATCGTGTCGCGCAGCACGTGGTCGAAGCCGTGCTGCCCGGTGACGACCAGGCGCCGCGCGGCGAGGACCGTGAAGCCTATGCGTTGATGAAGGCGACGGCGTTGATCCTGTTCGCGATGTGGGTCGGCTCGGGCGTCAGCGACTGGATCTCCGCCCAGGGCGTGGTTCTGCCTCGCTACATCGGCGCGATGCTCGCGGCCATCGTACTGCGCAACGTCGACGAGCTCACGGGATGGTTCGGCGTGTCGCAGGCCATCATCGACGACATCGGCACCGTGGCGCTCGCGTTCTTCATCGCGATCGCCCTGATGACGCTGCGCCTGTGGCAACTGGCCGGACTCGCGCTCCCGCTCGCGGCGCTGCTCGTCGTCCAGATCCTGTTCGTCGCCGTGCTCGCGCCGCCGATCATCTTCAGGCTGATGGGACGCGATCACGATGCGGCAGTGATGTCGAGCGGCTTCATCGGCTTCATGCTCGGCACGACCGCCAACGCCATGGCCAACATGGAGGCGCTCACCGAGCGCTACGGCCCTGCCCCACGCGCCTTCCTCGTGGTGCCGATGGTCGGCGCGTTCTTCATCGACGTCGTCAACAACGTCGTCATCACGGCGTTCCTGAACGTGTATCGGTGACGGACGCGACCCTGAACCTCGCCCCTTGTCCCTTCTTCCTTTGTCCCTTTACCGTAAGCCGTACGCCCTGAGCCGTAAACCTCTCTGAGCCACCGATGACCGACCCCGAGTTTCCGCCGAGACCGTCTACGGGCACGCCGACGCCCGAGGAAATCAGCGCGCGCCTCGAAGCGCTGCTGAAGCGAACGCACTCGCTCCGGGCGGAGCGTGCCGCGGGCACGGCGGACATGACGTGGCCGCCGCCCGATGGCGAACTCGATCACCACCACTTCGTGGACGCGCGGGACGGGACGCCCGCGGTGGCAGCCGACCCGCCGGCGACGCGAGAGGCCCCGGCGAACCATGCGCCCTCCCCGCCCGTCGACACGGCGTCGAGCGAGACTCCAGAGCCGGCACCGCGCGAGGATGCCGACGCACGGCCAGGCTTCGCGAGGCCCGATTGGGCCGAACTTCGCCTGCGCGGGTACACGGACGAGCGGTCGACACGCTCGTCATGGCCGTGGATGGTCGCCGCGATCCTCGCCGCACTGGCAATCGCCGAGGGCGTCTACATCTGGCGTCTGCACACGCTGCGCGACGTACCGGCGGAAGGTCGTCTGCGCGTCGACGGTCCCGCCGGCGCCGAGGTCCGCGTCAACGGCGATGTCATCGGATCGGCGCCTGTCGATCATGCGCTCGCGTCGGGCGCCTACACCGTCGAGATCCGCCAGCACGGCACGTCCGCACGGGCAGACGACGTGATCGTAGGGCTGGGACGCACGGTCCTCCTGCTGACGCCATCACCGGCGTCCAGTCTCCCCGCGCCCTCCCCATCGTCCGATGACGCCACAGCGGATGCCCCGGCGACGACGGCGCCACCGCCGCTGCCTCCCGACGTCGCGGCGACAGACACCACGGGTGTCGTCATGATCGAATCGACGCCACCCGGCATGCCCGTCACGATGGAGGGGCGCCCGCGCGGCGTCACCCCCGTCGCCATCGGCGACCTCCGCCCTGGCCGCCACGACGTGATGGTCGGCCGCCTGTTCAAGCAGGTGGACGTCCGGGCCAGCGAAGTCACGACGCTGCGGGTTCCCTAGTCAGGTACCGACTGACGTGGCGCGACGCTTCCTCCGGTGGAGTCTGATCGGTGTCCTCGTGGCGAGCGTGCTCGCGTACGGCACGGCGATCGCGTGGCTCATGATCAACGAGGTGGCGCTGGTCTTCGTCCCGAAGCAGACCGCTCACCAGATTGCCCCCGACGCCGCGCCACGCATCGAACACATCACGCGAGCGCTGCCCGGCGGTGGTGAAGGCCTGCTCTGGGTGATGCGACAGCCGGATCGCGCCGACGCGCCATGGGTGATCTTCCTCCACGGCAATGCCGCCACCGTCAGCGCGCCAGCCAACGTCGAGCGCTACCTGCAGCTGCTGGACCTCGGGCTCCAGGTCGTCGCCCCCGAGTATCCGGGATTCGGTGGACTCGCCGGCACGCCGTCGGAGGCAGCCCTCGGCGTTGCCGCGCGCGATGCGTGGAGATGGCTGCGCGAGGCCGGCGTCCCTGCCTCGTCGATTGCCATCTACGGGTGGTCGCTCGGGTCCGGAGTGGCCACGAACCTCGCTGCGGATGTCGATGAACGCGCCGTGGTCCTCGAGGGGGCGTTCTCGGGCGTGGACGATCGCGCCAGCGAGTTGTATCCGTGGCTGCCCATCAGATGGATGGTCCGCAACGGCTTCGCCTCACGCGACCGCATCGGCGCGATTGGCAGTCCGCTGCTTCTGCTCCACGCCACCGACGACACGGTCATCCCCTTCGCGCACGG
>CAYRAE010000470.1:0-1480 GCA_964422175.1 uncultured Luteitalea sp.
CAGGGGTACACGCTCGACCAGATGATCGGCGAGATCGGCAAGCTGGCCGGACAGCAGGTGCCGGTCCGGATCCTGCGCGACGGGTCCGCCCAGGACTTGCTGGTGACGCCACGGGAGACGGACGGCGTCGGACGCATCGGTGCGCATCTCCGTGCGTTCGAGACCGTGAGTATCCAGCCGGGCTTCCTCCAGGCCTTCGGCATGAGCGTGAAGCAGAACTGGGAGTGGACGGCGATGATCGGCGAGACGCTGGTCGGCCTGTTCACTGCCGAGACGTCTCCGCGCCAGTTGGTGGGGCCGCTCGGGATCGCCGAGGTGGCGGGCGGTGCCGCCGCGGTCGGCTGGGCCGCGTTGTTCGGCACGATGGCGATGATCAGCCTGAACCTGGGCCTGCTCAACCTGATGCCGATCCCGATCCTCGACGGCGGGCACATCGCCATCCTGGCCATCGAGGGCCTCGCACGCCGTGACTTCAGCGTGCGCGTCAAGGAACGCATGCTGATGGCCGGCTTCGCCGCCCTCATGCTGCTGATGGTCACTGTCCTCTACAACGACCTGCGCCGCGTGGAGTGGCTCAGTCGTCTGTTGAGCGGCAGCTGATTGCCACGAAGGGGAGACACCATGACGAAGATTGGACGCACCGCGCGAGCGGCGATGCTGGCAGTGCTGTTGCCCGTGACGGCTTGGGCGCAGGCGACGCAATCGGACATCGACGCCCTGCAGACGCAGGTGGGCACCGTGGCGCAGCGGATCGAACAGCTGCAGCAGACAGATCCCGCGAAGGCCGCCACGCTGGCGCGTGACCTCGACCTGGTGAAAGACGATGTGGCGTACCTGCGGGTGCGGCTGCGTCGCGAGAACAGCGTACCGAGCGCCGAGGTGAGCGCCGTGCGCCACCGTCTGGCGTCGCTCGAACAGGAAGCGTCGGGGACGGCGTTGCGCGAAGCGGCTCCCGCGACGCGTTCGGGCGAGATCGCCGTCGGCCAGGAACTCGATGCACGGCTGCAGACGCCGCTCAACTCGCAGACGGCGGAAGTCGAGGACCGCTTCGAGGCCACCACGATGGTGGACCTGTATCAGGGGGACGCGCTCCTCGTGCCCGCCGGGTCGGTGCTGCGCGGCGTGGTGAGCGCCGTGGAGCGCGCCTCGCGCGTGGATCGTCGCGGCAGCCTGACCCTCACCTTCGATCAGATGACGGTCGGCGGACAGACCTACAGGATCCGCGCGTCGGTGACGCAGGCGATCGAAGGCAAGGGCATCAAGGGCGAGGTGGGCAAGATGACCGCGGGTGCGGCGGCCGGCGCGATCATCGGCGGCATCCTCGGCGGATTCCAGGGCGCAGCGCTCGGTATCGCGATCGGCGGTGGCGGCTCGCTCATCGCCCTTCCCGGCACGAACGTGAAGGTCGAGGCGGGGACGGTGCTGCGCGACCGGTTCGACGCGCCCGTCTTGCTCGCCGGCACGCCCGCGGTCCAGTAAA
>CAYRAE010000470.1:1490-3008 GCA_964422175.1 uncultured Luteitalea sp.
CAGTAAGGCCGGGCTTCCACCTTCGCCCTCCGGGCTACGGCGGGACAGGCGCCCTGACCGCTCAGCTGCGAGGGGCCTGATAGGAGCGCCTGCCCCGGGCCGTCAGGCCCGGGCGGGTGAGCCGCACCTCGATCTTGTGCACCTTGCCGTCGGTCCGCGGCTCGAATCCGAGCAGGTACTGGCTGTGGAGTTCCTGCGCCACGCGCGTGAACGTGGGACCGAGGTCGTCGGTGTCGCGCAGTTCGAAGTAACCCCCGCCCGTCTCGTCGGCCATCTTGCGCAGCGCACCGTCGGGTCGCGTCCTGATGCCCTGCATCATCGACTGCAGCCCGATTCCGTAAATCATCACTTCCTCGTCACGCGCACGGCGCAGCACCTCGCCCTGTCCGCCACGGCTCGCCGTGTCGGCGCCGTCGGTGAACGCGAGGATCACCTTGCGTCCTTCGATGTTCTTCAGTTCGTCGAGGCTGAAGAGGATCGCGTCGAACAGGCGCGTCGGGTTGCCGAACTGCATGTCGCGGATCGACGCGATCAGCATGTCGCGATCGTTGCTGAAGTCGCTGAGGAAGGCGATCTTGTCGTTGAAATAGCCGATGCGGGCCTTGTCCTCGGGCAGCAGCCGTATCACGAATTGTTCGGCCGCCTGCTTCAGCAACTCCAGCGTCATCGTCATGCTGCCGCTGGAGTCGAGCATGACGGCGACGGTCACCGGCTGGATCTGGTTGTCGAAGATGCCGATCGGCACCTTGACCTTCTCGTCGTAGATTTCGAAGTCCGCCTGCTCGAGACCCGGCACGAGGCGTTTGTTCGCGTCGGTGACGGTGACGTACACAGGCACGTTCTGCGCGCCGACGCGGAACGTCGGCTGCTGGGCACCGAGCCGTCCGGCGACGCCGAGAGACAATGGGACCGAGAGCAGCACATCGCGCCGTGTGAGCATGCGTACAAGCCTAACAAAAGGATGCACGACCTTCGTCACGGGAGTCTGGTTCGCGCTGGCCGCCCCGGCCGCGGGCCAGAGCGGTGTCGCCCCGCCGCCGCACGTGTCCCTCCGCGTGGAACCGCTGCTGCGTCAGGCGGATCTCGCGCTGTGGCGCGTGCAACCGACGCAGGCCGAGGGGCTCGTGGACGGCCGTCTGCGTGTGGAACGGGCTGGCCGTACGACCGAGATCCCGCTCGATGGGTCGATCACCGCGCGGAGAGCGCGCGCGATCGGCGCTGTCCGTCTCCTGCCCTCGGCAGGCCGGGTGCTCCTGCACCTCGATCCCCATCACGACGCGTCGGGACTGCTCGTCGTGGACCTTGCGGCGGGCGCGGTGGTGGATGCCGTCACGGCGCGCGACCTGGTCCCGTCGCCCGACGGGCGGTACTGGGCCTTCGAGGAGCACGCCGTGCGCAGCCAGGAGCAGTGGCCGCACACGGAAACCGTCTACGCCGTGTACGATGCCGCTGCGTCACCCGAGGCCAACGCCAGGCGCTGTCCGACAGCCGACGACAGGTGTCGTGGCGAAGTGCTCT
>CAYRAE010000471.1:0-2967 GCA_964422175.1 uncultured Luteitalea sp.
CACCGCCAACGACAGCAGGACGGCCTGCAGGACGCGATTTTCCATTGAGGAACCTGAGGATCCGGGTGCTGTCATCGCGGGGGCGGCGGAACGGGATCGAGCCCGGATCCGCCAAGCGGGTGACAGCGTGCGAGTCGCCTGACGGCGAGCCACGCACCCCTGAGTAGTCCGTGTTGCTCGAGCGCCGACATCGCATACCGGGAGCACGAGGGCTCGAACCGGCAGCTTCCGGCAAACAACGGTGACAGTGTCAGCTGATAGACCCTCACGAGGGCCATCGCGACGCGCGCGCCAGGACCTGGCGTCACGGTGCCGGGTCCTGCGACGACGGTTGGGTCCTGACCTTCAGGCGGCGGAGCGCCGCCAGAAAGTCTGTGACCAGTTCGGTGTACGAGACCGTGTCGAAACCGCGTCGGGGAATGATCACGAGATCGATGCCGGGGAGGGGTTTGTGGTGCCTGAACAACTCCCGCGCGCGCCGCTTGGCCTTGTTCCTGACGACAGCCGGCCCGAACTTTCGCGTGGCCGACACGCCAAGGCGGGCTGCAGGTGCCGTCGACTCACAGGCGAACATCGTCATGAATCGCGCGTGGTGTTTGCGTCCCTGCTCGTAGGCGCGCAGGAACTCGGGCCGCCGACGGACCCGCTCGGCGGGTCGCAGGGTATGCCGCATGGCGGCAGGCGACTAGCGCTCCGAGGAGACGGACAGGCGCTTGCGACCCTTGGCGCGACGGCGCTTCAGGACCAGGCGGCCGTTCTTCGTGCTCATGCGCACGAGGAACCCGTGGGCCTTGGCGCGGCGGCGGTTGTTGGGCTGAAAAGTACGCTTCATGGCTGCTGGCGATTCCGTGAGCGTGGACCGGGACTGCCGGGCGCTCGATGTCAGCGGCCACACCTCGACCGCGAACTGCCGATGGTAGTGCAGCGCGCCGGTCCTGTCAACGCCGGAAGGGTGCTTTCTGCGCCTCTGACGCTCTGTTACACTCGCCGTCCGGCCCGACCCGACAGGCGATTTCGTGCCAGTTTTCCACAGCTGTGGAAAAAACTGTGGAAAAGATCGGGGTTTCGCCTGCCTGTCGATCCTCCGACTACGGAAAATCGGCCGTCGTCATGTAAGCGACGACCGAAACATGGTGTTTTTCGGCTATTTTCGTGATTTTCGCCCCCGTCACACCCGTGTCACATGACGACAGGGATTCGGCGAAAGTCGCCCGAATCGGATGACATGAGCGAGCAGATCTGGGACCGTGTGCTGGCGCGTGTCGAGGCCAAGCTGAACCGTCACACGTTCCTGACGTGGTTCAAGCCCACACGCTTCATCAGAGACGATGGCGACACGCTCATTGTCGAGGTGCTCGACGGCACCGTGCGCGACTGGATGTTGCGCCACTACGCGTCGATTCTGACTGAATCCCTGGCCGAGATCGGCAGGCCCGGTGTGGTGGTGTCGTTCGTTCCCGGCGACGGCACGCGCCTGGCGGAGCCCTCTCCTGATGAGGTGGTTCTCATCCACCAGCCCGACGACCCGGAGACGCTCGGCTCCCATGCTCAGGACCCGTCCGGCCTCAATCAGCGGTACACCTTCGAGACGTTCGTCGTCGGACCGTCGAACCAGTTCGCCAACGCCGCCGCCCGCGCCGTGGCGGAGGCGCCGGGCCGGTCATACAACCCCCTCTTCCTCTACGGCGGCGTGGGCCTCGGCAAGACGCACCTGATGCACGCGGTGGGGCAGTACGTCGACAGACACCATCGCCAGTTGGCGCTGACCTACATCTCGTCCGAGCGCTTCATGAACGAGATGATCAACGCCATCCGCTACGAGCGCATCATCGAGTTCCGCGAACGGTATCGCAACGTCGACGTGCTGCTCGTGGACGACGTGCAGTTCCTGGCGGGCAAGGAAGCGACGCAAACCGAGTTCTTCCACACGTTCAACGCGCTCTACGACTCCGGCAAGCAGATCGTCATCAGCAGCGACAGGCCGCCGCACGAAATCCAGGCACTCGAGGAACGCCTGCGATCGCGCTTCAACTGGGGCCTCATCGCCGACATCCAGCCGCCGGATCTCGAGACACGCGTGGCGATTCTCAAGAAGAAGGCCGACGCCGACGGGGTGCCGCTGCCCGACGCCGTCGCGCACTTCATCGCCACGAAGATCAAGTCGAACATCCGCGACCTCGAAGGCTCGCTCATCCGGCTCGTGGCGTACGCGTCGCTCACGGGCAAGGACATCACCGTCAACCTCGCGCAGGACGTGCTGCGCAGCGTGATCGGCAGCGAAGAGAAGGCCGTCACGATCGACACGCTGTTGAAGTACGTGGCCGAGTACTACGGCGTGCGGCCGAGCGAGCTCAAGACCGCCGGCAACTCGCGCACCGTCGTCATCCCGCGCCAGGTCGCGATGTACCTCTGCAAGACCCTGACGTCGGCGTCGCTCCCCGACATCGGACGGGCCTTCGGCAAGCACCACTCCACTGTCATCCATTCGATCAGAAAGGTGGAGGAGGACCGGAAGAAGGACGCCGATTTCAACAGCCAGATCAACGCGATGCTCGACAATTTCCGCTAGAGCGCCGCAGCGCGATCGACGTTTTCCACAGCGTCGCGCACCAACGCATGTGCATCACCTGTTGAACGACGGTCGACGGCCAGCCGCCCACAGGACACCCCGTCGTTTTCCACAGATCGTCTCCACACGGTAAGTCACTGTCGGATCGGGCTTTATGAGACGCTTCCACAGATTCAACTGCCCTTCGATCTCTGGTATACTTACTTTCTTGTGATCTCTCTGGAGAAAGTTCTCCTGAGGGACCGTCGCGCGTCGCACAGGGCTCTCGGCCCCGCTCACGAGGAATCGACTGCATGGAACTGGTGGTCCGCAAGAACGATCTGCTTCGCGAACTGCAGTTGTTTCAAGGCATCGTCGAACGCAAGAACACGATGCCGGTCCTGGCCAACGTGCTCCTG
>CAYRAE010000472.1:0-2965 GCA_964422175.1 uncultured Luteitalea sp.
GCCTGGCGCACGAGATCAAGAACCCGCTCACGCCGATCCAGCTCAGTGCCGAGCGTCTGCGGCGCCACTTCAGCACCGCCCCGCCGTCGACGAGAGAACTGGTCGACGAGTGTTCGACCAACATTGTCGGCGCCGTGGAATCGCTGAAGGGACTGGTCGACGAATTCTCGCAGTTCGCGCGCATGCCGGCTCCCAAGGCCGTGCCGTCGGATCTGCACGTGCTGCTCGACGAGGCGCTGGCGCTCTACGCCGGTCTGCCGCGCGTGAGGGTCGTGAGGGAGTACGATGCCGCCATGCCGGTGATCCGGGTCGACCCGGAGCAGTTCAAGCGCGTGGTGATCAATCTCGTGGACAACGCCGTCGAGGCGCTGGCGTCCGAGCACGATGGGCTGCCCGCGAGCGCGCAGGGCACCATCAGCGTGCAGACGACGTGGGACGAGAGCCACAGACTGGCGCGCCTGGTCGTGAGCGACAACGGGCCTGGTCTCGGCGTGGCTGACAGGAGCAAGGTGTTCCTGCCGTACTACTCGACCAAGGGGCGCGACAGCGGGCTGGGCCTCGCGATCGTCAGGCGCGTCATCGTCGAGCACGGCGGGACGATCGAGGTCTCCGACCATGCGCCGCGCGGTGCGGCGTTCACGATGGAGCTTCCGGCGTAGCCATGCGTCCGAGCGTGCTCATCGTGGACGACGAAGCCGGCGTGCGGTCGGCGCTGTCGGGCGTCCTGCGCGACGAAGGCTTCGAGGTCGAGGCGGTGCCATCGGGTGAGGCGTGCCTCGACATCGCGCCGGGCCGCCACTTCGACGTCATCCTGCTCGACGTCTGGCTGCCGGGCATCGACGGCCTGGTGACGCTGTCGCGACTTCGCGATCGGCACGTCGACGCCGCTGTAGTCGTCATCTCCGGGCACGGCAACATCGAGTCGGCGGTTCGCGCCGTGAAGATGGGCGCGTTCGACTTCGTCGAGAAGCCGTTGTCGATCGACAAGACGCTGCACGTGGTGCGCAACGCGCTGCGGCAGCGGCAGCTCGAAGCCGAGAACCGCGCGCTGCGCGAACACGTCGATCGGCGTTTCGTCATGGTGGGGGAGAGCTACGTGATGCGCTCTCTGCGCGAGCAGATCGCCATGGCGGCACCCACCAACGGGCGCGTGCTGATCTTCGGCGAGAACGGCACGGGCAAGGAGCTCGTGGCGCGCAGCATCCACGCGTTGAGCCGCCGCCGGGGCGGGCCGTTCGTCGAGGTCAATTGCGCGGCGATTCCGGAGGAGCTGATCGAGAGTGAGCTCTTCGGCCACGTCCGCGGTGCGTTCACCGGTGCCGTGTCCGATCGACGCGGACGCTTCGAACTGGCCGACGAGGGCACGATCTTCCTGGACGAAGTGGCCGACATGAGCCTGAAGACGCAGGCCAAGGTGCTGCGCGTGCTGCAGGAGCAGGTCGTCGATCCCGTGGGCGGACACGACAGCGTACGCGTCGACGTCCGTGTCCTCGCCGCGACGAACAAGGATCTGACGGCGGAGATTCGCGCGGGCCGTTTCCGCGAAGACCTCTACTTCCGCCTCAACGTGATTCCGATCTTCGTCCCGCCGCTGCGCGAGCGCGAGGACGACATCCCGCGCCTCGTCGCGCACTTCATGCAGGAGCTGTCGCGCGAACACGGCAGGCGTCCGCGGCAGATCGATCCCGACGCGATGGACATCCTGCGGTCCTACGCGTGGCCGGGTAACGTGCGCGAACTGCGCAACGTCGTGGAGCGGCTGCTCATCATGGTGCCCGGTGAAGTGGTGGAGCCGCCGCACCTGACGTTCCTGCAAGGCGGGCGGCTCGTCGACGCTGCGCAGGAAGCGCCCGGCGGCCCGTCGCTGCCGCTGCACGAAGCGCGCGAGCGGTTCGAACGCGAGTACATCGTGCGGACGCTCGCCGCCCAGCAGGGCAACATCTCGCGGACCGCCGAAGTGCTCGGCGTGGAACGCAGCAACCTGTATCGGAAGATGAAGGCCTTCGGTATCGTGCCCGCACGGCGCGAATCGCGCGACGGGCCGATGGCGATGGAGTCGCCCAACGTGGTATGACCTCGCCACGAACGGATTGATCGATGCGGTGTCCCAAGTGCAGTTACCTGAGCTACGACGATGTGGAGCGCTGCCGCAACTGCGGCTACGACTTCTCGCTGGCCACCGCGCCGCGTGAGGCCGACGCGCCCGTGCTGGAGGATCCACCGCGCGAACCGCGCGCCTGGGACCCGCCGCGTCGCCGTCGTCCGTCATTGACCGACGCAGCACCGTCCGAAGACGCGGGGCCTCTGGATCTGCCGCTGTTCGAGGAGCCCGGCGTACCGGATCCACCGCCCGTCGCCATCCCGCCAGCGGGTCCGCCGCTCTCGGTACGACGCAAGTACGACGTCACGCGACCGTCGCCGGCTGCGCCGAGATCCGCGCCCGTCACGCCACCGCCCACCGAGCCCGCGGCGTTCGAGTGGCCCGACGAGCCGGCGGTGGAGGAGGAGTTCCCCGTTGCGGCCGACAGCGGCGCACCTGAACCGCTTTCGCTGCCGGTGGGAAACGACCCTGTCGAGTCGTCGAGCCCACGCCTGCGGGCCGGCGCGATCGACGTGGCGGTGATGCTCGTCATGGACGTCGTGGTGCTCTGGCTGACGATCCGCGTGGCGGGTCTGTCGACCGACGAATGGCGTCTGCTGCCGTTGGTGCCCCTGATCGGGTATCTCTTCCTGCTCGATACCGCATATCTCGTCACGTTCACGGCAGCATCCGGTCAGACGATCGGCAAGATGCTCGTCGGCCTGCGCGTGGTGTACGGCGAGGCGTCGCGCGTGCCGTTCGGTCATGCCGTCCTGCGCAGCGTGGCGCTGCTGCTCTGCCTGGTGCCGGTGGGCCTGGGTCTGCTGCCTATCCTGTTCGATCCGGAGCGTCGCGGCGCTCACGATCGTCTCGCCGGCACGCGTG
>CAYRAE010000473.1:0-1426 GCA_964422175.1 uncultured Luteitalea sp.
GGGAACGTCCGGAAGAGCGAGAAGTCGAGGTTCCAGTTCGCGGGTCCGCGGAAGGCGTTGCGGCCCGAGTTGCCCCACGCGTTGCCCGGCTGGCTGAACTGCGTGATGTCGTACCAGCGGTCGTTCGGCCCCGCCGTGCCCACGGGCGAGAGCTCACCCGACACGTTGATGGTCTGCAGGCCCGCCTGCTGGTTGAGGGCCGCGTTGTCGCCGCCCACCGAGAACGGCGACCCCGACACGATGGAGCCAATGCCGTTGATCTGCCAGTTCTTGACGATCTGCGCGAGCGCGCCTGACGACTCGCGTGCGAACGGGAGTTCGTACACGAAGCCGAGCTGGAGGATGTGCGGACGGTCGTAGCCGGCGCGCGCGTAGTTGCGGTCGAGCTGCGAATCCTGGTTCCACGTCAGCGTGGCCCAGCCGTCATCGTCGGTCTCGTTGAGGGCCTTCGAGAACGTGTAGGCGCCCTTGAGGAGCAGCCCGTTCTTGAAGGGCCGGTTCAGCGCGACCTGGAGCGAGTGGTAGCGCGCCTTCGTGCGGGCGCCCCACGACAGGAGGCTGGCCGTGCCGGCCTGCGTGAAGTACTGGCGGTTGGCGTTGCCGCCGCTCTCGGCCCAGTTCAGGTTGCGGTCCGCGTAGCCGTCGTTGGTGGCCGTCCCCACGTAGCCCACGCCGAGGGCGAGGTCCATCGGGAGGCGCCGCTCGATGAAGATGTTCCACGAGTCGGTCGTGCCGCGGTCGACGTTGTTGGCCTCGGCCCAGCGCATGTTGACGCCACGCGGCAGCGGCACGATACCGGTCGACGTGTCGGGCGACGGCGCCGCCGGCAGGCCGTTCGCGAGCGTCGTGAACGGGAGGTACGGGACGTTGGTCGAGTTGCTGTACGCAATCGTGTACGGGTACCAGCCGCGCAGCGGCCGCGACCACGGCATCGGGTTGAACGTGCGGCCGAAGCCGGCGCGCAGCACCGTGTCGTCGTTGATGCGGTAGGCCGCACCGACGCGCGGGGCGAACAGGCTCTTGCTCACGCTGATGCCGTTGTCCTGCGGCACGCTGCCGAGCCCGCCCATGGACACGTTGAACGTGTTCAGGTCGAGCTGCTCGAGGCCGGCGCTCTCACGTGACATGAGCGGGTAGTACTCGTAGCGGAGGCCGTAGTTGAGCGTCAGCTTGTCGTTGACCTGCCAGCGGTCGTTGAGGTAGACGCCGAACTGGTTCTCGCGCGCCGACATCTCCATGAACTGGACGCTCTTGCCGAACCCGCTCACGCGGCCGAGGAGGAACCCGGCGTAGGTGTTCCACGCGTTGGACGAATAGCCCGTCGTGCCCGTCTGGTTGGAGAAGTCGAAGTTGCCACGCGGGTTGGCGTCTTCCGGCTGCCAGTGGTTGAGCTGCATGCGGATGTAGTCGAAGCCCGCGCGGAACT
>CAYRAE010000473.1:1526-2944 GCA_964422175.1 uncultured Luteitalea sp.
TCCGGCTGCCAGTGGTTGAGCTGCATGCGGATGTAGTCGAAGCCCGCGCGGAACTCATGCTTGCCGGCCACCTTCGTCACGTTGGTCGAGAACGTGTAGCTGGCTTCCCGGCGCCACACCGGCGTCCACGTGTTGCTGTTGCCCAGGCCTTCGAGACCCGTGTTGAAGCGCGGGAAGCCCGAGTAGCGCAGCGGATCGGACGATCCAGGCCCGCTCGCGTAGGCGCTGTTGGTACCGGGAATGCCGAAGTCCACCAGGCCGTAGTTGGTGCCGAAGTCAGGCCCGATCACGTTCTGGTCCATCTTCGAGATGCCGAACGTGGCGTCCCAGATGAGCGTCGGCGTGAGCGTGTACGTCTGGCCGAACGAAATGACCTGCTGGTTCGTGTCGCCCACGAGACCGGCGTCGAACGGCAGGAAGTACCCTTCCTCGACCTTGGCGTCCATCCGCGAGTACTTGCCCCAGAGCTGGTTCTGGGCGCTGCGGTTCCAGTTGAACTTCGTGTCGAAGTTGTGGCGGTCGGCCACCGGGAAGCGTGCGACCTCGTAGTTGTTCTGGATGCCGCCGTTGGTGCCAGGCACGTTGGGCAGCGGGTAGTTGGCCTGGATCTTCTGCGAGATGGCGCTGATCTGATTGGCCGGAATCGTGTTGTTGGCGTACAGGCTGCGGCCTGCGCCCGTGGCCGGATCACCCGTGTTCGGGTCGTACAGCCGGAAGGACGCCACGTTGGCCGCCACTTCGCTGAAGTCGCCCGCCCGCATCTTCGCCGTCGGCACCGTCAGCGTGTCGATACGGCTGTTCTTCTCGAGGTTGCGCTCGTACCCGCCGAAGAAGAACAGGGCGTTCTTCTTGATCGGGCCACCCACCGTGCCGCCCATGATGTCCAGGCTGCCCTTCGGGTTCTTGTTGGCCGAGAAGTAGTTCTGGCGCGCATTCCACTTCGAGTCGTTGCGGAAGTAGAACGCCGAGCCCTTGAGCTCGTTGGTGCCCGACTTGGTCACGACCGACACCGCCGCGCCACCCGTCATGCCCTGCGACGCATCGAAGCTGTTGGTCGAGATGTTCACCGTCTCGACCGTCTCGGCCGGGGCGATGTACGCCGCGTGGTGCGGCAGCCACACGTTGATGGAGGCGGCGCCGTCGATACGCGTCACGTTGTTGTTGCGGTTCGTGCCGTTGACGTTGGTCGTCAGCGCGCGGCCCGGCGTGTCCGTCTGGGCGTTCTGCACGTTGACCGGCGTCGCACCAGGCACGAGGTTCATCAGGGCCTGGTAGTTGCGGTACTGGTTCAGCGGGAGGTTGACCACCTCGGCCGGCTTCAGGTTGACGCTCACGTCCGCCTTGTCGGTCTTGAGGAGGGCCGCTTCCGTGGTGACCGTCACCGATTCGGTGAGTGCGCCCACTTCCAGGCGCGCCAC
>CAYRAE010000474.1:0-2938 GCA_964422175.1 uncultured Luteitalea sp.
CCTGCCTCTTCCCCTACCCGGCCGCCGTTCGCCCGTTGCAAGCAGGGGGAGAGAACTTGGGAAGCCGATGTGCCAGCACGCGGCAATCCGGGTGTCCGACCGAGTCTTCCGCCACATCGTCGTCATGAATGCCGGACCGCTCCCACCATCCTCAACACGGCCGATAGAACCTCTCGAGCGGGCGCCACCATCCGGCTGGGGCGTCGACTGCTCCCAGAAGATACGCCGGCACCCGTTCGCGCGCCGTCGTGGTGCTGTCCTACGAGGTGAACGGCGTGAGTGGTGAGGATCACGTCGCTTCGGGCTCGAGGACTCGCCGGATCGCATCAGCGATACGAAGCCATTCGCTTCGCTCGCGCACGAGCTCCGCCTCCGACTTTGGTCAACGGGTAGAAGCGCGCCGGCCGATCGTTCTCCGACGTCCCCCAGGATCGGCTACTCTGGCACTGCTCTTCCAGAGCGTCTGAACGATGCAGCCTGTAGCGTGGAGGCCACATGATCGCGCGCGACGTCGCCGCCGTGGTACTATCGTCTGTAAGCCTGCGCCGAGCCACGCCCGCTGTTTTGAGCACCATGCTCGTCTGTGTCGCTCCTCTCCCTGGCGCGACGACGCAATCCGTGCCAACGACGCGAGAGGTGACCGCGAACATCACGGCCTTTGCGCGGCTTTACGGTGTGCTCCGCTACTTCTATCCCTCGGATGCGGCAGCCGCGCTCGACTGGGATCGCTACGCCGTCTACGGAGTCCGACGGGTCCTCGAAGGACGTGACCGAGACGCCCTGCAGCGGATTCTGCGAGAACTCGTCGCGCCGATAGGACCAGGTATCGACGTGTCTGACCGGCTGCCTCAGCACTCCACCCCGGCGTCACCGCCGTTCGTGGCTTGGCGATACAGGGGTCCGGCCGTCGGGACGGTGATTCGATACTCCCCGTACTCAGCTGAACGGACGAACCGGACTCCGTCGAGCACTACAACGCGGGTGATGCCACGTTCTGGCGAAACACCCGAGAGCGCCGCCGCCCCTGTCGAGTTCGATCTGGCGCTTGGACTCAGGGCTCGGGTCCCTGTCGCGTTAACCGACGACATGGCGCGAGCCGCGCCTGCCACCCTCGCTGCCCTCAGTACCGAGCTTGCCAGGGTGCCATCTCCGACGGCCGGAGACTCACTCGAGGTGAGGCTCGCGGATGTGGTCGTCGCCTGGAGCGTCTTCCGTCATTTCTATCCCTATTGGAACGAGACCGGCGTCGACTGGGACGGCCGGCTCCAGCATCACATTGATGCTGTCGCCAAGGCGACGACACGCCGCGATCATCTCCGGGCCCTGCAGAAGATGGTGGCTGATGCGCGGGACGGGCACGGGTTTGTAGCCGACCGGACGGCGCCGCGGCCCTCGTGGCTTCCCGTCCGCTTTCGGATCGTCTCGGGCGAGCTGGTGGTCACCGCCACGAGTGTGCCGACGCAAGCTCCTATCGGTGCCAGGGTGCTGGCGATTGACGGCGTCACAACAGCGGACAGAGTCGCCGACGAGATTCGTCGCGTGTCGGGTTCCCATCAATGGCAGCACTGGGAGGCCGCGCGACTCCTCGGCCTGTGTCAACCGCCGGCGACGGGTGTCAGTCTCTCCCTCGAAACCGAGAAGTCGAAGACGCACTCGGCAAGTCTGGCCTGCAGCCCGGCAGCACCGCCTCCCGAAGCACGTCCGGCGTCGCTGTCGGAGCTGGCTCCCGGCGTGTGGTACGTGGACCTGACGCGCTCGACGGCCAAGGACATCACGTCGAAGCTTGACGTCCTGGCGCACGCCACCGCGGTCATCTTCGACGTTCGCGGCTATCCGACAGACTCAGGCTCGTTTGTGCTTCGGCACCTGTTAGCGAAACCTGAGAGCGATGAGTGGATGCACATGCTAATATCGTCGGTCCGTTCGGGACGGTGTCGAGTTGGCGGGGGATCGGCTGGAACGTCGCCCCACAGGCCCCAGCGTTGACGGGACGGCGGATATTTCTGACCGATCGACGTGCTATCAGCTACGCCGAGTCCGTAATGGGATATGCGGCCGATCACGCTCTCGGCACGATCATCGGTGCGCCCACTGCGGGTGCCAATGGGAACATGGTCGGCTTCACCGTACCAAGCGGGCTGGCCATCGGCTTTACGGGTATGCGGGTGACCGCACACGATGGTAAGCAATCTCGGCACCTGAGCGGCATCATGCCGGACATTGCCGTCGAACCGACCATTGGCGGCATTCGCGAGATGCGCGACGAAGTGTTGGAACGAGCATTACAGTACGTCACCAAGGGTGCCGAACGAGCTCAGGAGCCAGGCCAATAGGGAGCGGACGATGGGGACATTGGGTCAGGACCTGGTCTATTCACTCCGATCGCTGCGACAAGCCCCGGCATTTACTGCCACGGTGATTGTGACCCTCGCATTGGGCATCGGCGCCAACAGCGCCATTTTCAGCGTCGTCAACGCGGTGCTCCTCCGGCCGGTGCCCTTCACCGACGCAGACCGCGTCGTCCATCTCGCGTGGGACGGAAACGGTCATCTTCAGTCCCTGAGCGCATTGAAGTTTCAGTACTGGCATGACCATGCGCAAGCTTTCAAGGCCATGGCCACGTGGTCGGAGGTGGCACGGGCGCACGTCGAAGGCCTGCCTTCACCGGTGCGGGCATTGGCAGTCAGCCCTGCCTTCTTCGAGGTGGCGGGATACGCGCCCGTCGGCGGACCCGGGTTCTCCTCCGCCCACTTCGGCCCTGGCGAGCCCAGCGCCGCGATCATCTCGCACGCACTTTGGGAGGCACGCTACGCCGGCGCGGCGGACCTCGCCGGGTTGACGCTCCGGCTGAACGGCGCACTCGTGCCTATTGTCGGCGTGTTGCCGAAGTCGTTCGACTTCCCCTACACGAACGCGCCGGTCGACGTCGTGGTCCCCC
>CAYRAE010000475.1:0-2937 GCA_964422175.1 uncultured Luteitalea sp.
TCGCGCGACGCGTCGTTCAACGTCAACGGCCTGCGCAGCGCGCTCAACAACTTCATCCTCGACGGCGTCGACAACAACTCGTACGGCACCAGCAACCAGGGCTTCTCGAACCAGGTCGTCCAGGTGTCGCCCGACGCGGTGGAGGAGTTCAAGGTCCAGACCAACAACTTCAGCGCGGAGTTCGGCCGCGCGGGCGGCGCGGTGATCAACGCCACGTTCCGCAGCGGCACCAACCAGTTCCGCGGCGCGGCGTGGGAGTTCAACCGCAACACGAAGCTGAACGCCACGGGCTTCTTCAAGCCCTCGTCGGGCGTGAAGCCCGAGATGAACCGCAACCAGTTCGGCGGCGTGTTCGGCGGGCCGATCATTCGCGATCGCGCGTTCTTCTTCTTCAACTACGAGGGGTTCCGCGAGGTCTCCAAGCAGCTCACCTTCGCGAGCATTCCGACAATGGCGCAGCGCCAGGGGAACCTCGGCGTGCCGATCCGGAATCCCATCACGGGCGAGCTCTATGCCGACGGCGTGATCCCGCAGTCGGCCATCACCGACTTCGCCAAGCAGGTGCTGGCGGGCCTGCCCGCGCCGACGCGCGCCGGCAACTCGAACAACATCGACTCGATGCCGCGGCGCGAGGACTTCAACGACAAGTTCGACATCAAGTTCGACCAGAAGCTGAACGCGGCGACCACGACGTTCTTCCGCTTCAGCCACCGCAAGGTGAACAACTTCGAACCGGGTCCGATTCCCGGCGACATCGGATCGCCGGCCAACAACTTCGTCGAGGTGCTGAACCAGCAGTACGCCGGCGGCCTCACGCGGACGCTCTCGTCCAACTCGCTGCTCGAACTGCGCGTCGGCGTGTCGCGGACCGAAGCGGGCAAGTCGGCGCTCGGCACCGGCGGCCCGACCATGCTCCAGGCCTACGGCATCACCGGCCTGCCCACCGACACGTACTTCGCCGGTGGCCTCACGCAGCAGTCGGTGAGCGGCTGGACGGCGTGGGGACGGCAGAGCAGCAACCCGCAGTTCCAGAACCCGCTCGTGTGGGACGTGCGCCTGAACTACTCGTGGATCAAGGGCGCGCACACGCTCAAGACCGGCTACGAGTACCAGCGCATCAACACCGACGTGGACGACGTCCACCCGAAGTACGGGGCCGACTCGTACGCGGGGCAGTTCAGCCGTCCGACGGGGGCCGCGGCCAACGCGCCGATCTACAACCTGGCCGACTTCATGTTCGGCGCGCGCAGCACGTACGAACTGGTCAACCCGTTCGTCTTCCAGCTGCGCCAGCGGATGCACTTCGGCTACATCCAGGACGACTGGAAGGCCGCGCCCAACCTGACGATCAACATGGGCCTCCGCTATGAGTTCGGCACGCCGCAGTGGGAAGAGAACAATTACCTGAGCAACTTCGATCCGGACACGCGGACGATCCTGCGCGCCAGCGACGGCTCGATCTACGACCGCTCGCTCGTGAACCCCGATCGCAACAACTTCGCCCCGCGCGTGGGCGTGGCGTACAGCCTCACGCCGCGCACGGTGCTGCGCTCGGCGTACGGCGTGAGCTACATCCACTTCAACAGGCTCGGCGGCGAGAACCTGTTGTCGTTCAACGGCCCCCACGTGGTGCCAGCGTCGATCGCGCAGCAGCCGTCGCAGGGCCTGTGCTCCGGTAACCAGGCGCCGACCACGTGCTTCCGCACCACGCAGATGGGATATCCCGCGGGTCTCAACGACGAGGGCAACTTCAACCCGCTCAACGGCCGCGTGAACCACATCCCGAAGGATCTGCGCACCGGATACGTCCAGAGCTGGCACGTGACGCTGCAGCGCGAACTGCTGTCGAACCTGATGGTGGACGTCGCCTACATCGCCAACAAGAGCGACAAGCTGATGATCCTGGCCGACATGAACCAGGCACGTCCCAACGCCGCGGGTGAGGACACGCTGCTCCAGTTGCGCCGCCCCATCCAGGGATATCAGTTCATCCAGGCGGCGTTCGACGGCGGACGCGCCGACTACCGCGCGCTGCAGGTGAAGGTGGAGCGCCGCTGGTCGGACGGCCTCTATCTCCTCAACTCGTTCACGTGGTCGCGCGCCCGCGACAACGCGTCGGGACACCTCGAGACGGCCAACGGCGACAACAGCCGCGTCAACTACGCCAACATCGCGGGCGAGTTCGGCACCTCGGGCTACAACCAGCCGCTCAACAACACGACGTCGGTGGTGTGGGAACTGCCGTTCGGCACGGGCCGTCGCTGGGGCACCGACATGCATCCCCTCGCCGATGCCATCGTCGGCGGCTGGCGCATCACGGCGATCAACCTGATCAGCAGCGGTCTGCCCGTCAACCTGACCTACTCGCCGTCTGCGCAGTTCTCGGTGAGCGGTACGCCGACGTACAGGCCGAACATCTCGGGCGAGATCTACGCGTCGGATCCGACGATCGACAACTGGTTCAACCGCGACAACATCACGGTGCCGACCGATCGCACGCAGCCGTTCGGTAACGCGCCCCGCAACGCCGCGCGCGGACCGAAGATCTGGTCGCTCGACCTCGGCCTGCACAAGGGCTTCGGTCTCGGCATGGGGCAGAGCCGACTCGAGGTGCGCATCGAGGCCTTCAACGTCCTCAACCGCACCAACTTCGGCGCTCCCAACGGCAACCGCTCGTCGGCCGACTTCGGCACGATTCGGTCGCTGTCCACCACGCCGCGCCAGATTCAGCTCGGCGCGCGCATCAGCTTCTAGTCAACGGGACAAGAGGCAGGCGACCAGTACGACAGGAGGGGGAGACGTCCACCTCCCCCTCTTGTCGATCCCAGGCGGGCGCGCGCAACGAGGTCGTCACGGGCGGAATCCCGCCTTGTTGCGCGTTCTCTCGTCGCTGGCCGCGGCGTCGGCCGCGGCTTGCGCTGCCTGCAGTCGTGCCGG
>CAYRAE010000476.1:0-2934 GCA_964422175.1 uncultured Luteitalea sp.
CGTGCAGCACGTACGTCCGCGGCTGCGGACCCGGAAGCGCGTAGAGCTGCGGCATGCCCTGACACATGTGCATGCTGCGCGCTTCGGATCCGAGTTCGTTGTACGTGCGGCCGAGCAGCGGATCGAACTGGTTGCCGTCCACGCGGCAGATGGTGTCGGCAGGAGCGGAGTCCTGCCCGCCGAACGCACCTGTGTAGTAGAACTTCGACGCCTGCCAGGGTCGCAATCCCTTCGCGATCTGCTCCGGGAATTTCGCCGGATCGGCGGCCGCACGGAATGCGTCGGCCGTGATCGCCGACGAGGCCTGGTGGTGCTGGCCGCCGCCCTGTGTGTGGTCCCATACGAAACCGACGATCACGTCGGGGCGAATCTTCCGGATCCAGTAGACGTAGTCTTCGAGGATCCTGTCGCGGTCCCAGCGTTCGAACGTCTCGTCGACGCTGAACGAGTACCCGAAGTCGACCGCGCGCGCGAAGTACTGCTCCGCACCGTCCACGCGATGCGCGGCGAGCAGTTCCTCGGTGCGCAGCACGGAGAGGGATTCGAAGATCTCCGGGCCGATCTCGTTCTGTCCGCCGTTGCCACGCGTGGCGGTGACGAGCGTCGTCCGCACGCCCTGCTGGAAGCGGTACCTGGCCAGCAGCGCGTTGTTCTCATCGTCTGGATGCGCCGTCGTCATCATGAGACTGCCGACGGTGCCCAGTTCCCTGAGCGCCAGTCCGAGGGCCGCGTAGTCGGCGTGCTCGGCAACGGGCTGGAAGCGGAACTGCGTGTGGGTCGGCACGACGAGCGCAAGCGCGAGCGCGAGCGCGGCAACAGCGGTACGGCAAGTCGATCTCTGCATGACGTCGGTACGAGTATCTGATGAATCCAGCGCGGGCCGGCTGCCGGCCCGGTCATCGGTCATCGGCCATCGGCCTTCGGCCTTCACAACGACAGGGCCGGACGCGTGTCGGGCCGGGAGGGCCGACCCTACCTACCACCGCAGTGGTAGGGCCGGCTCTCCGAGCCCGGCCCGCCCACCGCCTCGCCCAGCCCCTGCGCTCAGAAGTGGAACTTGAATCCGAGCTGGAACTGGCGCTGTTCGTATCCACCCGTGGGCTGCAGCTGACTGCTGCTCGTCGGCAAGGTGCCCGTCGCTTCGCCGAGCGCGTTGGTGGTGATCACGCGGTTGACCGACGACGTCTGCACGGTGTTGAACACGTTCTTGAACTCCGCCGCCACTTCGAGGCGACGGTGTCCGCCGAGCGCGATGAACCGCGAGAGGCGTGCGTCGACGTTGTAGCGTGCCGGCAGATACAGCGAGTTGCGCCCCACGAACAGCGGCCGGTCCGCGAGCAGGCCGTCGCCGTTCAGGTCCGTCCCGCTGCGCAGGTTCACCGGCAGGCCCGAGTTGAACTGCATCATCAGGCCAAGCTGGTTGCCGTTGACAATCGCACCCAGCACGCCCTCGACGTCGAACCGCGGCTGGAGCACGACGCTGCCGGCAAAGCTGTGACGCGTGTCGAGCAGGTTCGGCCCCCTGTCGCGATCCAGGTCGGTCGGGTCGCTCACCCCATCGTCACCCTGCACCGAGAGCGCGCTCGTGAGCGGGGCGTTGTCGGTCCCCTTGCCGAGCGTGTAGTTCACGTCGAACTGGATACCGTTGCTGAGGCGACGTCCGAACTGCAGCGTCAGCGCGTTGTACGTCGACGTGCCACGCGACTGCACCACGTTGATCTGGTTGAAGCGGGGGTCGAGCCGGGTGGTGGCGTCGATGGTCGTGCTGAACACGGGCCGTCCGTCGGCGAGCTGTCCGATCGGGTTGATCGGGTTGATGTTGACGATCACCGGCAGCAGGTCGCCCTTGACGAACGCGTAGCCGGCCGACCCGTAGAAGCTCGCACCGAACGCACGCTCGTACTGGACGTTGTTCTGCCACGTGCGCGCGACCTGGAAGTCGGGATCGACGGTGTTGATCGACTGCCGCGGCAGCGTGAAGCCCGGGGGCAGGTTGCCGAGCGTGTTCGGGAACGCCGGCGCGTTGGCGGCCGTCCCCTGCAGGGTCACGTTGATGCGCTCGGGATTGCCGTTGGCCTGGATTGCCGTCTCGTAGGCGCCGAGCAGCATCTGGTCGTACATGATGCCGGTGCTCGCGCGGAGCACCTGCCGCTTGTCCGCACCGAAGGCATACGCCAGACCGAACCGCGGCCCCACGTTGTTGCCATCGTCGGCATACTTCTGCGAGTACGAGAACGGCGCGCTCGGGTCGCCTTCGGGATAGTCGTAGAAGTCGTAGCGCAGGCCGTAGATGAACTTCAGGCTCGGGGTGACACGCCAGTCGTCCTGCACGAAGAAGCTGTAGCCTGACGACTTCATCGTGAAGTCGGGGTTGCCGATCAGTTCCTGGTAGTTCGTGTAACTGCGCGGGTTGGTGCCGTTGCGCGCGGCCAGATACGCGTCGATGCTGGGGAACGTATAGAGCTGGAGCAGCGTTGAGGTGCGCGTGTCGTCGATGATCTGGATGTCGCCGCCGAACTTGTAACTGTGGTTGCCGCGCACGTAGGTGAAGTTGTTGACCACCTGGAAGATGCCCTGCGTGAAGCCGAAACCGGCGTCGGCGGCGCTGGCGACGGGCCCGCCGAAGTTCCCGACGCTGGCGATGTTGATCGCCGGACCCGTGCCCGACAGGTCATTGGCTGCGCGGCTCTGCACGCGGCGCGCGTACTGCACGCGCAGCTCGTTCAGCATGCGACCGCCGAACGACGACACGAGCTGGCCCGACGAGCTCTCCATCGCGTCGAGGAAATCGGTGGTGCGCTCCATGCTCGTCAACCCGCCGCCGATGTTGTTCGGCGAGTCGTTGCGGAAGATCACCGAGCGCGCGGTGAGGCGATGGCTGGCCGCGACCTGGTAGTCGGCCTTGCCGATGAAGAACCGCCCCGTCTGCTCGCG
>CAYRAE010000477.1:0-2916 GCA_964422175.1 uncultured Luteitalea sp.
GAGGTCGGGATAGAGTGGCGCGCATGGATACGCTGCGGGTGGGGCTGCGAATCGGGGCGCTGGTCGGGGTGTTGAGCGCGGGGCCTGTGATGGCGCAGGTCGTCATCACGCCCTCGGCCGACGGCGTCGCCGTCGACATCGACGGCAAGCCGTTCACTGTCTTCCACACGGGCGGGAAGGATCTGAACCGCGTATACCTCCACCCGCTGCGCGCGGCGACGGGCACCGTGGTCAACAGATCCGTGCCTCCCGGACAACTGCCCGGCGAGACCAAGGACCATCCGCATCACGCGGGGCTGTTCTACGGACACGGCGACGTGAACGGCTTCAACTTCTGGGCGATCCGCAACGAGCCGCCGGGGAACGCCGACGTCCCGGCGTCTACGCTCGGCCGCATCGTGCTGTCGGGGCCCGTCGAGACGACGAGTGGTCCCGCCGCCGGCACGATTGGCGCGCGCCTGCAGTGGCTGCAGCCCGACGGCACGCCGCTTCTCGTCGAGACGCGGACCATGACCTTCCACTCTCATCCCACGCTGCGCATCGTCGATGTGGACATCACGCTGCGGGCGCTGGCGCGCGCCGAATTCCGCGACACCAAGGAAGGCACGTTCGCGATGCGCATGGCGACCGAACTCGATGAACCGCCCGCGACGGCCAGGGCCGGCGCGCCGCGACGCACGGGCCGGCTGCTCAACTCACGCGGCGGCGTCGGCGAGAAGCAGGTGTGGGGGAAGCAGGCCGAGTGGGTCGACTACGCCGGCCAGATCGGTGATGAAGCGGTTGGCGTGGTGATGATGGACCACCCGGGCAACCCGCGGCATCCCACGTACTGGCATTCACGCGGCTATGGCCTGCACGCCATCAACCCGTTCGGTCTGCACGATTTCCTGAACGACAACACCAGGAACGGCGGTCTGACCATCGACGCCGGACAGGAAGTGCGATTCCGGTACCGCGTCGTGATCCACCCCGGGCTGCCTGCAGCGGCGATTTCCGACCTGTATCAGGACTATGCACAGGGCCGCGCTCCACGCCGATGATCGAGAGTTGTCTTTTTGAGGATTGAACCCTGGCACGGTCTGTGCTCGTCTATGTCGCCATGATTCGCGCACTCAACGCCGCCGATGTGGCCGTCAGGCCCGATGGCGACCAGTGGGTCGTGCTCGACCATGCCAACCGCTGGGCCTCCGATCGCCGGTATTCCCTGCGATCGTCCGCCATTCGCGCAGGGCTTCTGCTCGCGCGCGACACCGGCGGTGCCTTGTGGATTGCCCGCCGCCCGCGTCCCTCGCGGGTCCGCACCCGGTCGCGCCGCACCCACTGACGTCGCCACACCGACCCCATGTCGGCCAGGCCGACACACATAGAGAATGCCGCGATGCCGCGATGCCGGGAATGCCGGGAATGCGGCGGAGAGTGCCCGGGCCGGACGACCGTCTCGCCGTAGCCCGAAGGGCGAAGGTGGAAGTCCAGACGCTACACCGTGAAAGAGTCGTCCGGTGCCCGGTGCCCGGTGCCCGGTGCCCGGTTGCCCATTGCCGGTTGCCGGAGACAATCACTGCATGACCCGCTTCCCGACTCGCGTCTGGGCCACGATCCGGCGGTACGGATTGCTGTCCGAGGGTGATCGGGTGCTCGTGGCCGTGTCCGGGGGAGTGGACTCGGTCGTGCTGCTTCATGTGCTCGCGGCGCTCGCGCCGCGGGCGGGGGCTCGACTGGCGGGGTTGGTCCACGTCCATCACGGCCTGCGGGGTGCGGCGGCCGACGCCGACGCGGCTCTGTGCGAACGGCTCGCGGCGGACCTCGGTGTGCCGTTCGATCTGGTGCCCGTGGACGTCGCGGGCGAGTCGACTCGCCGCAAGTGGTCGCTCGAACGCACGGGGCATGCGCTCCGGCACGCGGCGTTCCGGCTCGTCGCCCGCCGACGCCTGGCCACCCGGATCGCGCTTGGTCATACGCTCGACGACCAGGCGGAAACCGTCGTGCTCCGGCTCCTGCGAGGGGCCGGGACGCGCGGACTTGCCGGCATGTGGCCCAGCCACGGCCCCGTCATCAGGCCGCTGATCGGGTGCCGGCGCGTCGAGGTGGAACAATACGCGGCCACTCGGGGTCTCATCTGGAATGAGGATGTGTCGAACGCGGATCCTGCCATCCCACGCAACCGCGTGCGCCACGACGTCCTGCCTGCCTTGATTGCCGTCGCCGGATCTTCATTGCCAGCGCGACTGGCCCGCCAGGCCGACGCGTGGCGAGACGATGAGCAGTGGCTGGCGGCGTGCGTAGCCGTGGAGCTTCCGTCGGTGCTGACGCCGCATGCCGACGGCGGATGGCTGCTGGACCTGCGCCGGCTCGAGGCCGTGCCGCCCGTGCTCCGCCGCCGCGTCAGGATGGCAAGCCTCGAGCAGATGCTGCCGCGCGGCGCGGTCACCCTGTCGCGGGTCGACGCGCTGCAGCGGCTCGAGACGCTGCGTGACGGCGGGCGGGCCAGACTTGGTCAGCTCACGGTGACGCGTGTCGGGACACGGCTGAGGTTCGAGGCCGGGGGTGAAGGCCAGGTTCAGCGGGCCGCCTCTGTCCCAGGGGAGCTCGCGTTGTCCGTTCCGGGAACGGTGGTCGTTGGTGACGGAGGGATGCGCGTGGAGGCGATGGTCGTGCCGCGCGCCGAGTGGGACGCGGATCGACGATCGGGACGCGCCGCCGGGGAGTCGTGGGCGGCGCTCGACGCCGAGCGCGTGGGACCGGCTATGGTGGTCCGGAGTCGCCGCGCCGGCGATCGGATGCGACCGCTGGGCGCGCCCGGCAGTCAGAAGATCCAGGACCTGATGGTGAACAGGAAGGTCGCGCGCCTCGACCGCGACAGCGTTCCCGTCATCACGACTGCACAAGGACAGATTGCGTGGGTGGTTGGCCTCGCAG
>CAYRAE010000478.1:0-2903 GCA_964422175.1 uncultured Luteitalea sp.
CTCGTCGCCACGCATGCGACGAGGCGTGCCCGGGGTGACGGCCTGCTTCCATGTAGTGAGCTTGGCGGGGAACCTGCCGCAACGGTGAGGCGTTTGGCTTAGTAGGCTAATTCCGAAATCTAGCGCTTACCATTTAACGGGGGGAATGGGTCGGTAGAAGCGACCGATGGATGTGATCGCCTTCCGTACTGTGGAGTCATCAACCGGCGGATGCTGGGCGTCCGCGATCGCCAAAACACTCATTTCTTCGACGTGGTGGAGCGCCCACCACTCCGCGTGCCGATCGGGTTCGCGAAGTTTAGGTGGTGCGGACGGCTGGTGCAGACCTAACCGTTCGCGCTCCCACGTAAGTCGCGTCCGAGGTGGTTCGCCTTTGGCTCCGGCGAGAATCCACGGCACCACACCAATTGCGAACGCAGCGAGGCCGTTATCCGTTGCGAACGGTGGATGGAGGCCGTCGGTTCTGTGGAGCCATGCGAGGCCGGCGAGGCGTGAGCGGCCCTCTTGACGTGCGGGATACGTCTTGACGAGCCAATCGGCGAAGCTGTCCACAGCAACAAAGCGGCGCTCATGCCCCGCGATCCATTCCGCCATACGTGGGTTAGGGAGGTCGCGGTAGTAGTCGAGGTCGTTGCGCTGGAGACCCGCCTCAGCTCCGCGAATGAAGGCCTCCGGCATTGGGGGCATCGGTGTGCACAGGACCTTGAATACATCGGCACTCGTCCGCACGGCGTTGACGAACCCACGGCAGCGACGAGGAAGCGCGTAGAGTAGCGCCTCGACGGCGGTGATCCGGGCCAGCGCGCTAGAATGGCGATGCATACTCATGCCATCACCAGCCTGTCAACGGCAGCCCGCCGATGGCCTGGGCTCAGATGCGCGTAGCGCAGCGTCATCTTGAGATCGGCGTGGCCGAGGAGTTCCCGCACAGTGTTCAGGTCGACGCCGGCTTGCACGAGTCGCGACGCGAACGTGTGCCGAAGGTCATGGAAGCGGAAGCTCGTGACTGCAGCGGCCTTGAGCACCGACTCCCACGCGCTCTGCACGTTGTCCATCCGCTGCCCGCTGGGTGACGGGAACACCAGCGCGCTGCCGACCGCGTCGCGGCTCAGCAAGGCGGCCCGATCCGTCTGCCACAGGCGGAGGGCCTGCACGGCCGTCGCGTTGAGGTCCACGTAGCGGGTGTGGCCGCTCTTGGCGCCCTCGCCGCGCACCGTGAGCAGGCGCCCGACGAGATCCACGTCTCGCCACTCAAGGCCGAACAATTCGCCCCGACGCAGGCCGGTGTGCAGCGCCAGGAGCACGAGCGGGTGCAGATGGTCGGTGTACGTGCCGAACGGCGGGTAGCGTTGATAGCCGCGAGCGTCCCGCCAGGCGTTCGCCGACTCCCGATCCGCGCGCCGTTCCTCGTCGCGAGCCTTCAGGGCAGCATGGAGGCGCGCGTCCTCGTCCGGCTGCAGGTACCGGACAACGGGCCGCTGGTCCACCTTCAGCTTTCGTACGTCGGCCATCGGGTGGACGGGCAGGACGCGCGATACCTTGACGGCGTGCGACAAGCACGCACGCAAACAGTCGAGGTCGCGATTGATCGTCGTGGCTTTCGCCGTGCCCTTGCGGCGGTCGGTCCGCCAGCGCTCGATGTCAAAGCCGGTGAGTGTGTCGAGGCGCCGCTTCAGGAAGTCGGGAAAGGCGGCCCGGATGCGGGTGACGGTTTCGGCCCCTGTCTTTCGATGCGCCGTCACCCAGGGCTCGTAGACGTCGTCGACGTACGCCTCGAGTGTCGGTAGCGCCTTGGCCCTCTTCGGCACCGCGTGCGCGTTGTCGGCGCGACGGCCAGCCCGCCGCGCGTCGCGCTTCTCGTCCTCCCACTTGCCGAGCACGCTTCGGGCCTCGGCGCGAGCCTTCGTCGGCGTCAGGCCGGGCGCGCCGACCTTCCCGATCGTGTGGACCCGGCCGCGGCCCAGGCGGACCACGTAGGAGTGCACACCGGACGCCCGGCAGCGGATGAGGAAGCCGGCCACGTCAGTATCAGGAACGTCGCACGCCGCCCGCGGGAGCGTGCGGATAAGCTCGGTGGTGATCAGCGGCATCGTTGGCCCAGCCTCCTGAACAGACAACCCTTGCGCTCGGTGGCACCACTGGGGAACCGACCACCCACGCGGTCAGGCCGCAACGGTTGGCCGAATCGGCAACCCTCGTTGTGTCACCTGCACCACCAAGGAATTGCCGGTGGTGCTCCTGGTGGTGCACTTGCTCGTTACGCGAACGTTGAGCACTTCAGAGACGCGAGCCGAATTGTACGCGAAAAGGCTAGGAAATACTAGGAATCTGATGGAGGCGGGAGGAAGGGCGGGGAAGCAGATGGAGGCGGGAAACCCGTTCGCAACGCGGAGGTCGGGAGTTCGAGCCTCCTGCCGTCCACCATCTCCTCCACAACAGACCGGACCGATACATGCGGGCCCGCGGCCAACGAGCCTGCGGGCCTTTGTCGTCGATCCTCCAGTTCCTCCGACCTCCGGTTCCTCCGTCCGCCGTCCTGACATAATGGGGGTTCTGTTCTATCTCCGTCGTCGCTCGCCTCTCGTCGTTGCCGACACGCTGGACCACATGGCTGGGCTCGCGCGGGCGGTGGGGCGTGCCTCCGAAGCGCTGCACCTCGCGCAGGTATCGACGTCGATTCGCCGCGTGCTCGACCATCAGCCGCGAACCCCGTGGAGCCTCGTCCGTCGCGCGCTCGAGGCACAGGCGTTCGTCACGGCGCGCGATGTCGAACTGCTCGACCGCCTGCGTCGCGCCGACCACGACGAGGTCGCGCACTTCCTGCGCCGGCTGCCGGCCGGCGGGCGTGCCCTCATCCGCGACGGGCAGCATCCCCTGCGGCATCGCATCGCCGACGAGGACCT
>CAYRAE010000479.1:0-2897 GCA_964422175.1 uncultured Luteitalea sp.
GGTCGGCCGCCCCGACCTTCCAGGGTGACACCGGTCTGTGGTTCGTGCCGCTCGGCGAGGTTCTGCCGGCTGGCCGCTGGTCAGGCAGCATCTACTACACGAACTTCGACCGCCAGGAAGGGTTCACCGACATCGGCTTCTTCCCGGTCACCGTCGGCTACGGCGTCGGCGGGCGCGCGGAACTGTTCGCCGCGTTGTCGACGGTCACCCGCATCGACCGCGACGTCCGGCCGATCTTCGTACCCGGCAGCGCGGGCGGCGGCCCGGTGAACGACTACCCCCTCGTCAAGCAGGGTTGGTCGGGCACGACCTTCGGCGACCTCTACGTCGGCGGCAAGGTCAACCTGATGTCGCAGGCCAAGGACGCCCCGCTGGCGATGGCCCTCAAGGCGATGGTCAAGCTGCCCACGGGGTCGTCGGCCAAGGGCACCAGCTCCGGTCAGGCCGACTTCTTCGTCGACTACATCCTGAGCAAGGAAATCAACGAGCGCGCCGACCTGTCGGGCTACGTCGGGTTCGCCGCGCGCGCGGACGCCGAGCTCACGAACCAGAGCAACGGCCTGCGGTACGGCGTGGGCCTCGGCCTGCCGACGCGCAGCGGCCTGAAGCTCACGGCCGAGCTCTTCGGTGAGCGCTACTTCGATGATTCGCTGACGTCGAGCGGCCTCACGGCCTTCGACGGCAGTGTCAGCGATGGGACATGGCCGATCCGCAGCCCGTTGGATGCCGCCATCGGCGCCACCTGGTTCAGCCAGAGGGGCTTCTTCGTCGGCGGCGGCGCGGTCTACGCGCTTGCGCACGACGCGCGCTCCAAGCTGCTGTCCGGAACGACCGACGAGGGCTCGGACCGCTGGAGCCTCCAGTTCCGCATCGGCTTCCACCCGGGCGTGGCGACGGCCTTCTCGGCTCCACCGCCCCCGCCGCCTCCGCCGCCCCCGCCGGTGGCGCAGAACGGCCCGCCGACGGTGAAGGCGCGCTGCAATCCGTGCACGGTCGAAGTCGGCAAGAGCTCGACGATCACGGCAGACGCGAGCGACCCGGATGGCGACCCGCTCACCTACTCATGGTCGTGCCCGGCCGGGACCATCGCACAGCCCGCCAATCGCGAAACGCTGTGGACCGCGCCGATGCAGGAAGGTCCCGTCCCCTGCACCGTCACGGTGACCGACGGCAAGGGCGGCTCGGTGAGCGACACGGTGACGATTCAGGTGGTCAAGCCGGCCATCAAGGACTACACGTTCGAAGACGTGCACTTCGACTTCGACCGCTACACGCTGCGGCCCGAAGCCACGCGCATCCTCGACGAGGCCATCAAGGCGCTGACCGACAACCCCGAGCTCCGCATCGAGGTGGAAGGCCACACCTGCAACATCGGTACGGCCGAATACAACCTCGCGCTCGGTGAGCGCCGTGCGTACTCGGTCCGCGACTACCTCGCCTCCCGCAACGTGGGTGCCGACCGCATCCGCACCGTGAGCTACGGCGAGGAACGGCCCAAGCACGACAACAGCCGCGAGGAGACGCGCCGCCTCAACCGCCGCGCCGCCCTCACGGTCCGCGTCACGCAGTAAGCACCGCAAGGTCGTCTGAACACCCAGGGGCCCGCCGGCAGATGCCGGTGGGCCCCTTCTTCGTTCCGCGACACCTACCCGGACGGTCGGGCTCGGAGAGCCGGCCCTACCTCCGCTGCCATGGTCCGAGCCGCGGTAAGATCGGCGGGCCGTGCCGCCCTCCCGCCCAGGTCAAGCCAGGACACTGCTCGACGAACTGCTGACCAGCCAGGATCCGGTAGTGGTCGAAGCCACGGTGGCGCGACTGGCCATCATCGGCAGGGCCGCCTTGCGACAGGTAGTCCAACGCATCGGTGCCGCGCCTGATGCGCATCGCCCACGCCTGCTGCGCGTGCTCGAACGCATCGGAGATCCTGGCATCCTGCCCACGATCAGACCATTCCTCGATCACGACGATGCGGAGGTGGCCACGGCGGCCGTCGACGCGATGGGTGCGCTGCTCGACGCCAGCGACAGTCACGTGTCAGCCGCTGCCCTCGACGCCCTCACGGCCACGCTGTTCGACACCTCGCGGCCAGACGTCGTGCGCCTTCGTGCCTACGACGCCATCACCGGCACCGCGGACCGATCCCTCACCTACGACGCCGACATCGTCGAGCCGCTGCGCGCACAACTGCGTCGCGACACATCGGCTGCCATGCGGGAAGCGGCCGGCGGCGGTGAGGCCGGACCAGACGAGCAGGCCGGCGACGCCGACCTGGCACCAGACGCCGCACTCGACGCAATCCTCGCGCGCGATCTCCCGGCCAATCCCGAGGAGCTTCGCCTCCTGATGGCTGCCGCAGGCGCCGACGCGCCGTTGACGACCATCCATCGCGCGATCGAGCGCGTACGCGCACACGAGACGAGCGTGGCGGCCGAGGACGTCGAGCCGTGGCGCGTGGTGCGTGCGACGGCGCACCTCGCCCTGGCCGCGCGCGGCAGCCGGCTCGCCGTCTACGACTTGCGGGAAGCGCTCGAGCAACTCGGCGCGCACACGCCGGTGGGCATGCTGTCTGCGTTGCAGCAGGTGGGCGACGCGTCGGTGCTCGACGAGGTGGCCGACGCGTGGCAGGCCACAGACGATCCGTGGTTCCGCGATCAGCTCGTCGCGATCTTCCGTGCCGTTGTCGCGCGCGAACGCATCACGAAGCGCCACGCGATCGCGAAGAAGCTGGCCGCCCGCCTCCCCGAGGCATCGGCGGCGTTGTGGGGATAGGCGCCCGCCGGGAGGCGAGCGCCCGAGTCGGCGTCAGTACGCCTTGGCGAAGCAGGCCATCACGGTGGCCGGCCGCCCCGTCACGAAGCAGTGCTTGCCGGCGAACTCCGGCGCCTCGAACGGATAGT
>CAYRAE010000480.1:0-2885 GCA_964422175.1 uncultured Luteitalea sp.
GCTCGGAGAGCCGGCCCTACCTGCGGCGCAGGCCCGACAAAACTCCTCATCTTTTCGAATAGCGCCAGGGAGACCGTGTGGGACGCGCTCGGATGGAGGCCAGGGGTTGAAAACCCCCTTCGCTCCATCGGAATGCCGAATGACGGTTGCCCCGGTGTCGCGGGCCGGGCAAGCCCAGCCGCCCGCCGCCCGCCGGTCGTCCGGTTGCCGGTTGCCGGTTGCCCGTTGCCGGCTCTTCGCCCCGTATAATGTTTCGTCCATGCTTCGCCCGTATCGTGGCCAATGGCCTCAGCTCGACGCTTCGGTCTTCGTGGATCAGAGCGCGCAGGTCATCGGCGACGTGGTGATCGGGGCGGAGTCGAGCGTCTGGATGAACTGCGTGGTGCGCGGCGACGTGCACCGGATCCGGATCGGGGCGCGAACCAACATCCAGGACGGCACCGTCGTGCACGTGATGCGCGGCACGCATCCCACGACGATCGGGGACGCGGTGACGATCGGGCATGGCGCGCTCGTCCACGGGTGCACGATCGAGGACCGCGTCCTCATCGGTATGGGCGCGATCGTGCTGAACGGGGCGGTGGTGGGCAGCGATTCCATCGTGGCCGCCGGGACGCTCGTCACCGAAGGCACCGTCATTCCCCCGCGATCGATGGTCATGGGCAGTCCCGGCAAGGTGAAGCGGGCGCTCACGGACGCGGAGGTGGCGTCGATCCTCGACTACGCGGCGCGCTACGTGGGCTATCGCCTCGACTACATGGACGCGCCCGCGCCAGCGCCAACCGAGACTCGCGGCTGACGGCCGCACGAACATGGCTTCCACAGCACCTGCCCGCGGGATGCGGGACTTCCTTCCGGCCGACGTTCGCCGCCGCACGTACGTGATCGGCGTGATCCGCGGCGTCTACGAGCGGTATGGCTTCGAGCCGCTGGAGACGCCCGCCGTCGAGAACATCGAGACGCTGCTCGGCAAGTACGGGGACGAGGGCAATCAGCTCATCTTCAAGATCCTGAAGCGCGGCGAGCACGAGGCCTCCGGCCAGGCCGATCTGGCCCTGCGATACGACCTCACCGTGCCGTTGTCGCGCGTCGTCGCGGAGCACCGCGGCGCGCTGCCGAAGTTCTTCAAGCGGTACCAGATTCAACCGGTGTGGCGCGCCGACCGTCCCGCGCGCGGGCGATTCCGCGAGTTCTACCAGTGCGACGTCGATGTCACCGGCTCCACGTCGCCCGTAGTCGAGGCCGAGTTGTGCGGCGCGGCGTGCGAGGCGATGCAGGCGCTGGGGTTCACCGACGCGACGCTGCGCCTCAACCACCGCGCGGTCCTCGCGGGCGTGCTCGACGTGGCGGGCGTGCCTGCGGACCGTCACGGCGACGCGCTCGTGGCGCTCGACAAACTGGACAAGATCGGCCTCGACGGCGTGAAGGCGGAGTACACGGCCCGCGGGCTGTCGCCGGATGTGGCTGACGTCGTACTCGACGTCCTCGGTGCGCGCCCGGCGACGGGGGACATCGCCAGCGACAACGCCGATGCGCTGTCGCGCGTGGAGACATTCGTCGCCAGTCACGCCGACGCGACGGCGGGCATCGCCACGTTGCGACAGGTGCTGGCCCTCGCGGCCCGCACGCCTGCTGATGGCCACCTGCGCGTGGACCTGAGCCTGGCGCGTGGCCTCTCGTACTACACGGGCTGCATCATGGAGATGACGGTGCCCGATCTGGCCGGCAGCCTGGGCGGCGGCGGGCGCTACGACGGCCTGGTCGGCATGTTCCTCGGCCAACAGGTGCCAGCGGCAGGATTCTCACTGGGGCTCGAACGCATCCTCGTGGTGATGACCGAGCGCGGGATGTTCCCTCCGCACCTGGCCACCACGGCCGCCGACGTCCTCATCGCCCAGTGGAACGCCGACACCGCAGGCGACGCGCTGGTCCTGGCCCACCACCTCCGCTCGGGCGGCCTCCGCGTGGAGGTCTATCCGGACGCGGACAAGCTGGGCAAGCAGTTCAAGTACGCCGCCTCGACGGGCGTGCCCCTCGTGATCGTCGAAGGCGACGATGAGCGCGCGGCGGGAGAGTTGACGGTCAAGGACCTCCGCACCGGCGCCCAACAACGCATCCCCCGAGCCGACGCCATCGCACACGTGTCAGGAATGCTCGTGTAACCTTGCGACTTACGCCTTATGGCTTACGGCTCAGGGCTTACGGCCTGCTTTGAGCCTTTTCACCTTTCGTACTTTGTCGCTGTCCTTGTCCGTTACCCTTTTCCCTTTTCCCCTTTGACATGCATCAGCTCGGTTCCCTGTACCGTTCTCATACCTGTGGTGAGCTCCGCCCCGAGCACGTGGGGCAGGACGTGGTCCTGCTCGGCTGGGTGCATCGCGTGCGTGACATGGGCGCGGTCATCTTCCTCGACATCCGCGATCGCTACGGCGTGACGCAGGTGGTCACCGAGACCGAACCGCTGCTCGGGCAGGCCAAGAAGCTGAAGACGGAGATGGTCGTGGCGATTCTCGGCACCGTCGCGCCGCGCGCGGCCGAGACGGTCAACGACAAGCTCGAGACGGGCCAGGTGGAGGTCCGCATCGCCGAACTGCGCGTGCTCAACGACGCGCGCCGGCCACCGTTCTCCATCGCCGACGAGAGCTTCGTCGCCGAAGACACGCGCCTGCGCTATCGCTATCTCGATCTCCGGCGCCAGCGCATGCAGAAGAACCTCATGCTGCGCCATCGCGTGGCGATGGCCTTCCGGCGGTACTTCGACGCCAACGGCTTCCTCGAGATCGAGACGCCGATCCTCACCAAGAGCACGCCCGAGGGGGCGCGAGACTATCTCGTGCCGAGCCGCGTGCATCCCGGTGAGGTCTTCGCGTTGCCGCAATCGCCGC
>CAYRAE010000481.1:0-2874 GCA_964422175.1 uncultured Luteitalea sp.
CGAACTGGCGGATCGACTCGATCGTGTCGCCGATGAACTCCAGGCGCACGGGCAGGCGATCGCCGGCGGGGAAGATGTCCGCCACGTTGCCGCGGACCGAGAACTCGCCATGCTGATCGACGGGGTCCTCGCGCGAGAAGCCCGCGCGCACGAGGATCTCCGCGAGGTCCATCGGGTCGATGTCGTCGCCGGGCTTCAGATCCAGCGACGAGGCGATGAGCGTGTCGGTGTCGGGGAGTCGAGGCAGCAGCGCCGCCGCCGAGGCCACGACCACGCGGGCCTGACCGGCCGCCAGCGCGTGCAGCGCGCGCGCGCGCGTCGAGGCGACGTCGAAGTGCGGCAGGAGTCCGCGGTAGGGATCGACCTCCGGCGACGGCAGCGGCAGCACGCCGCGATCCAGCGCCGCGCCGCTCAAGCCTTCGAGGCTGCCGAGGAAGAAGCGCACGTCGCTGACGAACGCGTCGATGTCCCTGTCGCCTGGTACCACGACGACGGCAGGCCCTGTCTGTGCCGCGGCGGCCACGGCGAGTGCCTTGCCCGCGTCGGTGAGACCCGACAGCGCGCGTGCCTGTGCCGCGAGCCCCGTCGCGGCGGCCGCATTCTTGAGGAGGTGGCGAAGGGAGAGCGAGGAAGCGGATGTACCGGGCATCGGCGGCGAGCAGACTCTTCAGAATAGAACAGGACGCAGGAGGAACCCGCCGAATGAGTACGGCGGCTGCGTGTGGCTCACTGGAGTCAGAAGGGGGGAGGAGCGCCCATGGACGAGGAGATCGACAGACTGCGTGCGGTAGACGACGCGAGTGAGCCACGGCAGGAACCGGTGGCGGCATACGAGGAGCAGAAGAGCTGGTTGCCGTGGATCGGGCTGGCGGTGCTCGTCGTGGTCGTGGGGCTCCTCGCGTGGCGGTTCGTGCTGCGCTCACCGGGTTCGCCGCCCACCGCCGCAGATGAGACGGCTGTGGCGGCGCGGCCCGCGGCGAGGCCCGACATGGCGACTGTCGAGACACTGAGAACCGGGCTCGGCGTCGGCGACCCGGATCCGGCCCTGCCCTCGATCGACGGCCTCGACGCGTACCTGCGGCCGCTGCTGGCCGCGTTGTCGGCGCGCCCGGAGCTCGCGTCGCTGCTGGCGAGCGACGATCTGATCCGGCGCTTCGTGGTCAGCGTCGACGCCGTCGCGCGAGGCGACTCACCAGCGCGCCAGGTACGGGCCGTGGCCCCGAAGGGTGCGTTCGTCGTGCGTCAGCGCGGAACGGGGTACGCCATCGATCCCGCGAGCTACGCGCGCTACGACGGCCTGGTCGCGCTCGTCGACGATCTCGATCCCGATCGCCTTGCGCGCATCTACGGCCAGATCAAGCCGCGCCTCGAAGACGCCCACGCCGAGCTCGGCACGGGCACGACGTTCGACGAGGCCATGATTCGCGCGCTGACGCGCCTCGTGAGGACACCGCTCCCGCCGTCAGGAGCGGCTGTGCGCCAGGGCAAGGGGATCAGCTACGTGTACGTGGACACCACGCTCGAGGAGCTCACGTTCGCCGAGCGTCACCTGCTGCGCCTGGGCCCCGAACGCATGGCCCGTGTCCAGTCGAAGCTCCGAGCCTTCGCCACTTCGCTGGGAATGACGAATGCTGAATGACGAATGACGAATGCAGAGAAATGCCGGGAATGCCGGGAATGTCGCAAGGGGATCGACAAACGAAATGAAGCCCTGCATTCTCGGCATTCCGGCATCGCGGCATTCCTTCAGCATTCCCGGCATTCCCGGCATCGCGGCATTTCCCCCATCCCCGCTTCCCGCGCCTGTGCATGAGCTACTCACTCAGGCGCTCCTGACGCGCCGATTGGCATCCCTCAGGCCGGGTATTTCGTCGATCGGGGCGGAACGAGGTGTGCAGGGAGAGGCAGACATGCTTGTCTGGCTCGACTCATTCGACATGTACGTGCCCGGGGCAATCGACACCGCCCCGGTGACACCGACCCCCACCCTCGCGCCGGTGGTCCCGCCCGGCACGCCCGAGACGCGCCCCCGCAAGAAGGCCGCGGCGACGCGCGCACCGCGCACGGCGAAGGTTGCCGCGCCTCGAGGCACGACAGCCCGGCCACGCGCGGCGGCGCGTCCGCGGACGCGCAAGACGCCTGCCTGACGGCTACGGCGCCGGGTGCCCGGGCAGCGCGCGGAGCGCGTTGTCCAGGTACACCTTCTTCAGGATCGCCTCGGGGAGGCCGAGGCCGTAGATCTGCCAGCGTCCCTGCGGCGGTACGGGGGCGGGTGCGTAGTCGAAGTACTCGTCCTCCGTCTGCAGGAACCGGTAATAGATCTGGTACAGGTCGAGGCCGAACACCTGCTGCGGCGTCTCGGTGCCGTTCGGGATTGCATCGGTCCCGAACATGATGCGGTCCTGGTACTTGTCGAAGAAGCGGCGCGACTGGCGCGGCTGACGGCCGAGCTCGCCGATGCGCGCGCCGATCTCGATGTGGACGTTCGGGAACCTGTCGAGCATCGCGCCGACGGCCGGGAGGTTCTCCGCCCAGTGGCCGACGTGCAGCGCCACGAAGGTGGTCTTCGGATGCCGGGCGAACA
The DNA here is from genome assembly GCA_964422175.1 of uncultured Luteitalea sp. Classification (GTDB taxonomy): domain Bacteria; phylum Acidobacteriota; class Vicinamibacteria; order Vicinamibacterales; family Vicinamibacteraceae; genus Luteitalea. The sequence continues at coordinate 2,585 of CAYRAE010000481.1, forward strand.
CGCGGTCGCGCGCCTCGAGGACGTCGGTGAACGACGGGAGGTCGCGGCCGTGGAACGACCAGTCCGGGTGATTGGCGAGTTCCTCGTAGCGCTCGTTGAATCGATCGGTCGGCAGGAAGAACGCTTCCGGATCGCCCACGTGGATCGCGACGGGCAGGCCGAGCGCGCCTGCCGCGTCCCACATCGGGTCGAAGCGCGGGTCGTCCACGCGCACGAGCGCGCCGTCCTTGCCCGACGCGTCCTTGTCGCGCAGGAAGAGGCCGAGCGTCTTGAGCACCTTCACGCCCTTG
>CAYRAE010000482.1:0-2874 GCA_964422175.1 uncultured Luteitalea sp.
TGCGGCAGGCCGATCGTCAGGATCGCCGCGACTCCCGCTGGAGCGCGCGCCCCGCAAGGGCATGCGTCGGCCGGCCATTGTCCACCGCGACGGTGCCGTTCACGAGTACCCAGGACATCCCGGTGGCGTGACGATGCGGTTCCTGGTACGTGGCTTCGTCACGGAGGGCCGTCGGATCGAAGACCACGACGTCGGCGTACGCGCCTTCAGCGACGCGTCCGCGGCCGTCGATGGTGCAGACGTGCGCGGGCAGCCCCGTCATCGAGTGGAGTGCCTGCGCGAGCGTCAGCGTGCGGCGCTCGTTGACGAACGCCGTCAGCTTGCGCGTGAACGCGCCGTGCCCGCGCGGGTGCGGCTTGCCTTCGCCGGGCATGTACGTCGCGCCGTCGCTGCACGTCATCATCCACGGCCGCCGCATGAGGAACTCGATATCGTCCATCGACATGTTGAACGACACGATCGACGTATCGTGCAACGCCACGAGTGCGAGCGTCGCCTCTTCGGGGGTCACGCCGCGCGCGCGGGCGATCGCCTCGAGCGACTGGCCCTCGATGCGGCGGTCCGGCGGATGGAACGCCACCATCAACGTGTCCGGCCCGCCGCGGCGACGGATGTTCTCCTTGACGAGCGGCAGGAGCGCCGCGCGCCGAGGGGGGTCGGCGAGGCGCGCGACGAGCGCCTTGCGTCCGCCGAGTTGCGCGTCACGCGGAATCAACGCGGCGAACAGGCTGGTGCCCGACGCCTCGTACGGATACTGGTCGGCCCACATCGAGACGCCGCGCGTGCGAGCCGCTTCGATGTGCGCGGCGCACTCGCGCGTCTTCCCCCACGCGTCGGGACCGAGCGCCTTCATGTGCGTGACGATGCCCGTCGTGGCCGAGCGCGCCGCGATGGCGATGATCTCGTCGACCGCGGCAACGACGCCGATCGTGTACGTACCTTCGTCGCGGATGTGGCTGGTGTGGATGGCCGACGGACCGAGGATCTCGGCAGCCACGCGCATCAGATCGGCGACTTCGTCGACGGTGGCGTAAGCGCCGGGCGTGTAGAAGAGACCACTCGACAACCCGAAGGCCCCTGCCTGCAACGCCTGGCGTACGAGTACCCGCATGCGATCGCGCTCGGCTGGTGTCGGCGCGCGATCCTCGCCGCCGATCACGGCACCCCGAATCGCGCCGTGACCGACGAGCGGCGCCACGTTGACGCCGGTGCCGAGCGTGGCCAGTCGCGTCCGTTGCGCGGCGATGTCGACCGGTCCCCCGCCGTCGGGGTTGATCACGATCGTCGTCACGCCCTGCGCGAGCAGCGCCTCCGCGGTGTGCAATCCCCTGCGCGCCAGGCTCTCGGCGGCATGCGAGTGCGTGTCGATGAAACCTGGAGCGACGACGCGTCCGGCGGCGTCCAGCGTGCGAAGCGCGGTCCAGCCGGACAAGTCGCCCACGCCGACGATCCGGTCGCCGACGACAGCCACGTCCGCGACGACGGGCGCGCGTTGCAACGTGCCGTCGTGGACGAGTCCGCCTCGAATCAGGAGATCGGCCGAGCGCCCCTGTCGCGCGCGCGCCGACGATGGCCGCGCCGCGCCGCCGAGCAGCGCCGCCGTTCCGGCGGTCGCGAGAAATCGTCTGCGATTCACGTCGCGAGTGTACTGTGAGACGATGCCGAGAGGGACCTTCGAGAGCGACGTTCCGGCGAGGAGGCCGCGCATGGTGGACCTGAAGAAGTGGGGACGAGGACGCAGCGACCGGCACTATCCGGTCGACGCCTTCGGAGAAGGGTTGGCGGAGGATGCGCCGCACAGCGGGGCGTGGCTCGGCGAGCGGCCTGGCCTCGACGCCAACGGGCACGCGCAGACGCTGACGTGGATCGGTGTCAGTCTCGTCGGGATCGGCGTAGGCATCCTGCTCACGCGAGCGCTCATGGGTCACGACGATGTGGAGCGGATGCGCGGCTGGCTGACGGTGCCCTCCCGTGAGGCGTTCGCGGGCGTCGTCGACACGGCGTCCGACGAGTCCTTCCCGGCGAGCGATCCGCCGTCGTTCAGCCCCAGCACCGCCAGCCTCGGCTGAGCGTGAACTTCCTCGCTCATTTCCTGCTCTCGAACGACGAGGATGACCTGCGCCTCGGCAACCTGCTGGGCGACGTCGTCAAGGGCCGCGTGGAGCGGTATGCATATCCGGGCGTGACCGAGCGACTGCGGACCGGCATCCGCCTCCATCGCACCATCGACTCCTACTGCGACGCCCATCCCGTCGTCAGGCGCACGAAGCAGCGCATCGCGGGCCGTTACGGACGGCTGTCTGGCGTGATCGTCGACGTCTACTACGACCACGTGCTGGCGCGTGAATGGACGTCGCACGCCGACGGCCCTCTCGACGCGTTCGCGCACGATGTCTACCGCACGCTGCTGACCAACACCGATCGCCTGCCGCCAGACGTCCACCCGCTGGTACTGGCGATGGCGGGTAAGGATTGGCTGACTGGTTACGCCGACGTCGACTACGTGGCCCGCGTGCTGCGCGCGATGGCCAGACGCACGCCCGTCGCCGCGAGCATCGGTACGGCCGGCGAAGAGCTGCGCCGCGACTACGACGCCATCGCCACCGACTTCGCCGAGTTCTTCCCAGAGTTGCAGCGCCACTGCCACACGTTCCTCGAAGGCGCGTAAGACCGTGACGGATGGGTCTTGGGCCTTCGGGTCGGTCTCAGGCACCTTTCCCTACGGTGTGGCTGCCGGATTTTCTCCGGCAGTCAGCGATGTCCGCCTGCACTGGATGTCAGAGGTAGGGCCGGCTCTCCGAGCCCGGCCGACAGGGAACGCATGCCTTCACGGGGCGTCAGCACGACGCACGGTGAGATAATCTGACCCGCACG
>CAYRAE010000483.1:0-2866 GCA_964422175.1 uncultured Luteitalea sp.
CGGAGGAAGCCGGCGCCGACGCGGTGTCGCTCGTCAACACGTTCCTCGCGATGGCCATCGACGTCGAGACGAGAAAGCCGAAGCTGACCAATGTGATGGGCGGCCTGAGCGGCCCGGCCATCCGCCCGATCGCCGTGCGGATGGTGTACGAGTGCCGCCAGGCGGTGCGCATCCCGATCGTCGGCATGGGCGGCATCGCGTCGGCCGACGACGTGATCGAGTTCATGCTGGCCGGCGCCAACGCCGTCCAGATCGGCACGGCCAACTTCGCCGATCCGTTCATCTGGACGCGCGTCCTCGCCGATCTCGAGGCCTACTGCGCGCGCCACGGCGTGACGCGCCTCGCCGACCTGGTAGGCGCCGTCCAGACGGGCAAGTCCAGGCCCGCGGAGCCTGCCGCATGTCGTCCATCCTGATCGCCCTCGACGTCGACACCATCGCCGCAGCCGACGCGCTCGTCGCGCAACTGCCGGACGTCGGCGGCTTCAAGGTCGGCAAGCAGCTCTTCGTGAGCGAAGGGCCAGCGGCCGTCGCGCCCGTCGTCGATCGCGGACTGCGGTTGTTCCTCGACCTGAAGTTCCACGACATCCCGAACACCGTTGCCGGCGCGGTGCGCGCGGGCACGCGCCTCGGTGCGTGGATGATGACGGTCCACGCCAGCGGCGGACACGACATGCTCGCTGCCGCACGCGACGCCGCGCACGAGGAAGCGGCACGCACAGGTCGCGGGCGTCCACTCATCGTCGGCGTCACGGTGCTCACGAGTCTCGACGACGCCCGGTTGCGCGGCGTGGGTATCGCCGACGGGGTCCGCGATCAGGTACGGCGTCTTGCGGCACTCGCCCGCGAGGCGGGCATCGACGGCGTCGTGGCGTCTCCGCAGGAGATCACCCTCATTCGCGAGACGTGCGGCGCCGACTTCGCGATCGTCACACCGGGCATCCGTCCGGCAAGCGCGAGCAGGGACGATCAGGCCCGTACGATGACGCCCGCCGACGCGATGGGTGCGGGGGCGTCGTACCTCGTGATCGGCCGACCCGTCACCGGCGCTGCCGACCCCGCCGCCGCTGCCGCCGCAATCGACGCCGAGATCGCCGCGCGCTGAAAAACGAAAGGGCCCGACGAGATTCGTCGGGCCCCTTCGCATTCATCGGTCTGCCGTCGCCCGACGGCAGGTGCTCACTTCGCGGTGATCAGGAAGTGTCCGCGGCGATTCTGCTGGAAGCACTCATCGGTGTCTTCGTTGCAGAACGGCTGCTCTTCACCCTTGCTGACGATCGTCACGCGATCGGACGGCAGCCCGAGGCTGACCAGATAGTCGCGGACCGCTGCGGCGCGCTGTTCGCCGAGCGCGAGGTTGTACTCGGGCGTGCCGCGGTTGTCGCAGTGCCCCTCGACGAGCACGCGCGTCGACTGCCACTTGCGCAGCCACTCCATGTTGCGCTGGATGGTCGCGCGGCCGTCGTCGGAGATCGTCGCCTGGTCGTAGGCGAAGAACACGTCGCCCAGCGGCTTCTCGGCGTTGAGATCGTCGAGGCTCTTGCGCGCGAACAGCTCCTCATCGGTGAGCGGACGCGGTGCCTCCGGCGCTGGTGCCGGAGCCGGAGGTGGCGGCGGAGGTGGCGGTGCCGGGGTAGTGGCCGGTGGTGGTGGCGGCGGTGCCGGGGCAGGCGCGGGCGCCTTCTTGGCACAGCCCGCAACGCCCAGCGCCAGGCACAGGCCAACGGCAGGCAGTACGACTCGCAGTCGAGACATCGATGCGGTACTCCAGGTGTGAAGAAATTCGGAAAACGGGGCTGCGCGCAGCTCCGTCACAGGTGGCATCGGGCCACAGCCTATCGACGGACCGTGATCCTGTCAACGAACGGCATGAACCTGCAGCGATGCGATCTCCAGCGCGAGGCGCCTGGCATCGGCAGATCGCGTACGTTCCCCGGCGACGAACGACGATGAGACGCGCCACTCGATCCGGCCATCCGGCGGCAGGTCCGACGCGCGTATCACCTGCGTGATCCGGAACGGGCGGCTCAGCGTGTGCGTCGCAATGCGCCGGCCGTCAGCGAGGATCTCGAGGATCGGTGCGGTGCCGTAGTGACGCGGATAGGTGCCCATGATGTCGAGGCGCACGTCACCAACCGCGCCGCGCACCCGCAGCGTGCTGGTGTCGCTGACCCACCGCCACATCCGTCCCGTGACCAGGTTGCGCTCGGGTTCATACCACCCGACGTCGAGCGCGAGCACCGGCACGCCTGACGGCTGCACGTCGAACTGCTCCAGGAACACCGGCGACGTCCTGTCCGTCTCGCCCGTCACGCCAACCATCAGGGGCACATGGCCGTGCGCCGGCAGCACGCCCGCCGGGATGGTCCACGTGACGGCGAACGCTCCGGGACGGATCACGTCCGACGCGCGCCATCTCGCGGCATCCCACGACTCACCGATGCGCACGTCGAGGGTCTGCGCGGACTCCGCTGGTGCAACGAAACGACCTCCGACGACGAGCGTCGATGCGCCATCGTGACCGCGCACGATCGCCGACGCACGCGCGGCCGGCAATCCCTGCGATGCTGCGGCCGTGATCCCGGCGAGTTCGGGAGTCAGACTCCAGCCATCACGCAGCACCCATGCCGGTCGCGACGCGTCATACCAGTCGAACGCGTGCGGGCGCATGCCTCCGAGCAGTGCTCCCGCGGGCATCGGCCACCGCACCGACTCGCGCAACCGCATCGACCGCGGGTCCACCACCACGCGATCGCCGCGCCGCGGATCGACGAGCCACCAGACAGGTGCGTCGCGCTCCCAGGCGGGCAGCGCTTCCTGCCACTCGCGCGATCGCGGCGACGGCAGCACGTCGAACGCCGGTGCC
>CAYRAE010000484.1:0-2836 GCA_964422175.1 uncultured Luteitalea sp.
CTGGCCGGAGACGACGCGGGCCATGAGGGTATCGGCATCGTCGCGACGGAGACGCGCCTGTTCGCCGACGCGAAGCACCTGATGGGCTGGGACTTCACGGGCGACGGCATGCGCCTCGTGCTCGCGCGCGACATCCCGGAGGTCGTTCGCGATCGCATCGCGCCTGTCGTTTCCGAGTTCACCGCCCGTCACGGCCTGTCGGTGGCCGACTTCGACCATCACGTGCTGCATCCCGGAGGACCGAAGGTGATGGCGACCTATCGGTCGTCGTTCGGGTTGTCGGAGGACGCCCTGGGGATCGCGCGGACGTGCATGCGCGAACACGGCAACCTGTCGAGCGCCGCCGTGCTCGTCATGCTGAGCGACCTCGTGGCCAGCGGCCGGCCGGCGTCCGGCGATCGCGGCCTGATGCTGGCGCTCGGCCCGGGCTTCGGTGCCGAGATGCTGATCCTCCAGTGGTAGCCGACGTCGCCATCGTCGGTGCCGGTCCGGCCGGCGCGGCACTCGCCATCGAGCTCGGTCGCCGTGGCGTACGCGTGAACCTGTACGAGAAGTCGCGTGCGCCGAAGCTGAAGGCATGCGGTGAAGGCATCCTCCCGCACGGGGTCGCGGCATTGCAGGCGATCACGGGTGGTCTTCCCGACGCGCCGCGCGTGCGCGGACTGAGGTTCGCCATCGAGGGCGCCGCCGTCTCAGCTGATTTTCCCGAAGGTCACGGCCTGGTTGTCAGGCGCGATCGCCTCCACGCCTGGCTGCTCGAACGTGCCGGCGCGATTGGCGACGTCGACGTCCGTCTCGGCACGTCGTACTTGCCGCATGGCGAGCGCTTCGTCGTGGGCGCCGACGGCGTGCGGTCGATGTTCCATCGCCGGCTGCCTGCGTATCGTCCGTCGGAGCGGCGTGTCGGGCTGTCCACGCACGTGGCCGGTATCGACGGCGTGAGCGACCAGGTCGAAGTCTTCTTCCATCCGCTCGGCGAGATCTATCTCGCGCCGTCTGGCGAAGGAGAGGCGCTCGTTGCCGCGCTCGTGCATCAGCGCACCTTTCGGCGCGATGCGCTCACGTTCCTCCTGCGCGACATCCCGGAACTGCGCGCACGCACCTCGCACATCGAGATGACCACACCGCTGCTGGCATCGGCACCACTGGGACTGCACGTGCCGCGTGTCGTCGACAGCAATCTGCTGCTCATCGGCGATGCCGCGGGCGCGCCGGATCCCATCACCGGCGACGGCATGGCACTGGCGTTCGCATCGGTGACGCCAGCCGCCGCCGCCATCGCCTCCGGCGATCTGACGCGCTACGAACGCGAACGGCTCGCGCTCGGGCGCACGTCGGCGCGACTCGGCCGCCTGTTGCTGCGCATGGCGCGCGTGCGCGGGGTTGCCGCGAGGACGTTGATGGGGCGGCCCTCGCTCGCGCCCACGCTGCTCGACGTGGCCATTGCGCGAAGGCCACTGAACGCGGCCACGCTGCTGCGGGCGGTCCTGTGACAACGGCGTCGGGTCAGCGCGCCGACAGGTTCGCGCACCGCATCTACCAGCGCGAGATCCTCGACGATCACGATCCCGAGCAGGCGGTCGTCGACACGATCTATGCGTTCATGGCGATGGTCAACCGTCGTCTTGGCGGCGCGGCGGCGACGATCGCGCGGTTCGAGACGTTCAGCCGTGCGTGGCGTCGCGGTGAACGCATCGAGGTGCTGGACATCGCGTGCGGCGCCGCCGACATCCCGCGGGCACTCATCGCGTGGGGCCGCGCGCGCGGGTTCGACCTGCGCGTGACGGCGCTCGACGTGTCGCGGCCCGCGCTCGACTACGCGCGACGGTCGGGGCCGCCTGACGAACGTCTGCGCTTGCTGTGCGCAGACATCCGCCAGTCGTTCTGTCGGGAGGCAAGCTTCGACTACGTCACGAGCGCGATGTTCTTCCATCATCTGACCGACGAACAGGTCGTTGATGCGCTGAGCCTGGCCAACCGTCTGGCGCGTCGGGGCCTCGTGATCAACGATCTCGTGCGCTCGCGACAGGCGTGGGTGATCACGTGGCTGCTCACGTGGCCTTTCCATCCGATCCTCCACCACGACGGTCCGCTCTCGATTCGCCGCGCGCTCACGCCCGAGGAACTCCTGCGTCTGGCCGGCGCCGCTGGCGTGCCGTGGCTCACTGCCGAACGCCATTTCGGCGAGCGGATGACGGTGGCCGGTGAGCGATCGTGATACGAGTAACAGCACCATGGATCACGTCACGTATGCCTGGGACGATGCACACGCGGCGTCGCTGACGCCGGCGCAGCGCCTCGTCTACCGATCGAACATCCTCGGCGCCGATCAGCGCATCACGAACACCGGTGGCGGCAACACGTCGGCAAAGCTCACCGAGCGCGATCCGCTGACGGGCGTGTCTACCCGCGTGTTGTGGGTCAAGGGCTCCGGCGGCGACCTGCGTACGAGCACGCTCGCCAACTTCGCATCGCTGTATCAGGAGCGTCTGCTCCAGTTGCAGGACACGTATGCGGGCATACCCGATCGCGGCGTGAAGTCCGACGCGGAAGACCACATGGTGGCGCTCTATCCGCACTGCACGTTCAACCTGAACCCGCGAGCCACGTCGATCGATACGCCGCTGCACGCCTTTGTGCCGGCCGCGCACGTCGATCACATGCACCCGAACGCCGTGATCAGCGTGGCGGCCTCACGCAACGCCGAGCGCCTGACGCACGAAATCTACGGTGACGATGTGGTGTGGACGCCGTGGCAGCGGCCTGGCTTCGAACTCGGACTGGTGTTGCAGGACGTTGTCGCGCGACATCCGAACGCCGTGGGCGTGGTGCTCGG
>CAYRAE010000485.1:0-2820 GCA_964422175.1 uncultured Luteitalea sp.
TCACGGGCGAGTCGATCCCCGTCCCGAAATCACCCGGCGACGTCGTGTACGCGGGTACCGTGAACGGCGACGGCGTCCTGGTCGTCGAGGTCACGCGCGTGTCGTCAGATTCGACGGTCGCGCGCATCGTGCACCAGGTCGAGCGCGCGCACGCGGCGCGGGCGCAGGTGCAGTCGCTCGTCGATCGGTTCGCGACGGTGTACACGCCTGTCGTCCTCGTGCTCGCGTCGGCGATGGCGGTGCTGCCGCCGCTGCTCACGGGTGCGGCGTGGCTGCCGTGGATCGAACGCGCGCTCGTGCTGCTGGTTGTCGCATGTCCGTGTGCGCTCGTGATCGCCACCCCCGTGGCGATGGTGTCGGCGTTGTCGGCCGCCGCACGTCGCGGGCTCCTCATCAAGGGTGGCGCCGTCCTCGAGCGTCTCGCGTCCATCCGCATCGTTGCGCTCGACAAGACGGGTACCGTCTCCGATGGACAGTTGCACGTCACTGCGCTCACGACGATTGGCGACGTCGAGGAAACACGGGCGCTGTCACTCGCGGCAGCCGTCGAGGCAGGCGTGCACCACCCGCTGGCGCAGGCGATCGTGTCGCTGGCCGAGGCGCGCGGTCTATCGATCCCGTCGGCGAGTGCGGTGCAGCACGTGCCGGGTCGCGGCGCCAGCGCGCGGGTGGACGGACATCTCGTGCGGATCGGTCGCCCCGATTGGCTCGACACGTTCGCGGAGGTAGGGCCGGCCCTCCGGGCCCGGCCGTCCGATGCGACGGCAGTGGTCGCGATCGACGACACGCGGGTATTGCTCATCCACGCTGCCGATCGGCCTCGTGCGGGCGCACGCAACGCCATCGCCGATCTCGCGTCGCTCGGCGCATCCACTGTTCTGCTGTCAGGCGATCACGACGCGGCGGTGGCGCGACTCGCGGCTGACGTGAACGTGCAGGAGTGGCGTGCGCGTCTGCTGCCGGAAGACAAGGCGGCGGCCGTGGAGGCGTTGTCGTCGCGCGGTCCCGTGCTGATGGTGGGTGACGGGATCAACGATGGTCCTGCGCTCGCGGTGGCCAGCGTGGGACTTGCTGTCGCCGACGGCGGAACGGCAGTCGCGCTCGAAGCGGCCGACGGCGCGCTCATGCAGCACGACCTCGCGCTGGTGCCGTATGCGATGGCGCTCGGTCGCGCCACGCTGCGTGTCATTCGCCTCAACGTTGCGCTCGCGCTCGTGCTCAAACTCGCGGTCATCGCGCTCGCGACAGCCGGGATGGCGTCCCTGTGGCTCGCCGTCCTGGCCGACGTCGGTGCGTCATTGCTGGTCGTCGCGCTCAGTCTCCGGTTACTCTCGTTCTCGTGGATCGGAGGCGGTCGGACGTGATTGCGACCCCTCTTGCGTTGTCGCTATAATCCGCCCGTTGCAGTCGGGGCGCCGGGATCATGCCGGCCCACAGGACGCCCGGTGACTGCGGAGACCGTCATGTCCATGAGTGCCCCGAGCCGCCTGACTTTCGACACGCGTGACATCGAGTTCGATGTCGTCATCGGACCGCATGCCGACTCGCCGTTCGGTACCGCGTTCCCTCTGCTCGCCGTCGACGAGGACGATGAAGATGACGACGAGGACGATGACGACCTCGACGACGACGAGGACGATTGGGATGACGAAGACGAGGGCGAGGAAGACGACGAGGACGAAGACGAGGACGACCTCGGCTGGGACGATGACGACGAGGACGACATCGAGGACGACGAAGACTAGACGCGATCAGTCCGTCTGAGAGCACTCTATCGTCGCGCGGCACGTCGACAGGCGGATCGCCCTTCTGCATGCGCGGCACTGCAGGTCACGTTCGATTCGTGCTGGCAGTCGTCGCGCTTTTCTTGTGCGCGCACGTCGCCTGCCCGGCCAGGCACCTCGAGGACATCGACTCGGTCAACTTCGCGCTGGGCCTGCGGCACTACGACGTGGCTGCGCACCAGCCGCATCCGCCGGGTTACCCGGTGTTCACCGTCCTGGCACGCGGATCGGCGGCGCTCGTCGACGTCGTCGTCCAGGCGGACCGCTCCGATCCGCAGGCGCTCGCGTCGCGTGATGCACTCGCGATGTCGCTGCTCGCGTCCATCGCCGGCTCGCTCGCGCTGCTCTCTCTCTACGGCATTCTTCGCACGATCGCCTCGCCTGACACGCCGGCCGCGATGGCACCAGCGGCGACCGCTCTCGCGGCGTGCACGCCGTTGTTCTGGCTGACGGCGCAGCGTCCGCTCAGCGACATGCCCGGCCTTGCCGGTGCACTGGGCTGCCAGTACCTGCTGCTCCGCGCCACGCACCGCGACATCTCTCCTCGTCGAGCCATCGTGGCTGCGCTGGCGTGCGGCGTGGCTGTCGGATTGCGATCGCAGGTCACATGGCTGGTGGTGCCGCTGCTCGTCTGGACCATCGCGCGCGTGTGGCGTCGCGGCACGGTGCACATGGCGTTCGCCGTGGCGGGTGCCGCGATTGCCGGCGTCCTCACGTGGGCGGTACCGATGGTGTGGTTGACCGGAGGGCTGGACGCGTATCGCATCGCGCTGACGTCGCAGGCGGGAGAGGACTTCGAGGGCGTGCCGATGCTGCTGCTGACTCCGGGTGTGTTGCGCCTGGCGCAGGCGCTGGCCGACACGTTCGTGTGGCCGTGGGGATCGTGGCTGCTCGCTGCGGCAGCGATCGCGCTTGCGACGGCAGGCGTTGTCGCGTTGCGGCGGCAGCGCGACATGGCCACGTGGCTCGTGCTGGGGTTCGCGCCGTACCTCGCGTTTCATCTGCTCGTCCAGGAAACGGAGACCACGCGGTACGC
>CAYRAE010000486.1:0-2820 GCA_964422175.1 uncultured Luteitalea sp.
CGACGGCATGCGAGATCGCCTCGCGCAGGGCGCGGGCCTTCAGCCACGCGCGCTTCTCGCCACCAGGTGCGTGCGGTCCGAGATTGAACCAGAGCATGTCGGTTTCGAGCGAAGGTCCGAGCTCGAAGAGTTGCAGCCGACCCTGTGCGGCGAGCGCGCGTGCTTCAGGCAGATCGTCGGGGCGCAACTCGGCGGTGACGACGTCCGCCTGACCGTCGCGCAGACGCAGCATCTCGGCGTCCTGCGACGGGACGATGTCGAAGCGGAGACGAGCGGCGCGCGGCAGTGGCGTACCGTCGTCGGCGCGACGCCAGTAGTGTGGATTGCGCGCGAGGTGAAGGGCGACACCTGGCTCGTGACGTTCGAGAACGAACGGCCCTGCGCTCACCATCCCCGCCGGCGACGCATCTGCCGTCCAGGCTTTCGAGAGAGAGCCGTCGCTGACCGCCCCCGCGTACCGCGCGCGCGGCAGGATCGGGACGCCGTGGAGGGGGCGGAGTCCCGGCCCGAACGGAGTGCGGTACTCGATCGCGACGGTGTGCGCGTCGATCGCACGGACCACGGCGGGGGAGCCATCCACGAGGAGGTTGTCGGCCACGACGCTGCCGACGCGCGTGTCGTGCGCGGTCTCCACCGAGAACACCACATCGTCTGCGGTGACCGGCGAACCATCCGAGAAATGGACATCGGGTCGCAGCGTCACCGTGAATCGCCGGCCATCGTCGGACATCGTCCAGGCCGAGGCCAGGGCCGGTTCGAGGTCCTGCGTCGTGTGGTTCACGCGCACCAGGGGTTCGTGGATGAGTTGGCTGACGACGAGCGCGGCGCGGTCCGCGGCAAAGAGTCTGTTGAGCGTCCGCGGTTCGGCGCGGAGGGTCGCCACCAGTTCGAAGGTCGTGTCGACCCGCCGCACGGGGGCGTTGCGCAGCCACACGAGGCCGGCGACGACGAGAACGAGAAGCAGGAGGAAGCCGGCAAGGCGCTTCATGGGAGAGGGCAACTCCTTGGCTATACCGGCCAAGATCTTGGCCGATCGACGGGCAGAAAATCTGCCTCGACCGTGGACCCGTACAACTGATGAGGTTGACTTCTGATTGTCGAGACGGCCCCGGATCCTGTGTCGGCACAACGAGTCCGCAGCTTCAGGGGTGTATTCGTCTCAGTCATTTCGTGTCGATGATCGCAATTTCTGCACACATGGCACGACGCATGTATTGCTCCAGACGTCGGAGCGCCGTCACTTTGCAGTCTTGGCGGACTCCGAAACGCGTTCCCCTTGTATTGGAGCCTGCACGATGTTCTCCCTCCGTTCGACCCTTCCGTCGTCCACCCAGCGCACCGTCGTCTGGGTGTCCATCGCCTTTCTGATGCTGGTGCTGTCGTCGCCTCTGCACGCTCAGGGCCACCGCGCGCGCCTGTCGAGAGGGCTGGTGGACAAGGTGGGAGCCGGTTCGGCGCGGGGGGTGATCGTCTCCGGGACGCCGGCGCAGATCCGCGACCTTGCGGCACGCCATGGCCTGGTCGTGGAGAAGGTGTTGGAGACGGGAGCCGTCCTGAGGGTGGACAGGGCGGGCCTGTCGCGTCTGGCGAGCGACCCGGGCGTGCCGGTGGTGGCCGAGGACGCGCCTGTGGCGGCGCACATGGCCACTGAGGTACAGGCGCTCGGCGCAGACCAGGCGTGGCGCGGGGCGTTCGGCCTGCCGGGCGTGGACGGGACGGGCGTCGGTCTCGCGATCATCGATTCGGGGATTGCGTCGACGCACGAGTCGCTGCGCGGCCGCGTGGTGGCGACCGTGGACTTCGTCTCCGTGCGTGAGCGCGGCAACGACGGCTACGGCCACGGCACGCACGTGGCCGGGATCGCGGCTGGCAACGTGACGACGGGGGCGGGTCGCTTCAGCGGCGTGGCGCCCGGCGCGCACGTGGTGAACCTGCGCGTGCTCGACGCGAAGGGGCACGGCACGACGAGCGACGTGATCGCGGCGATCGACTGGGCCATCGCGAACCGTCGCGCGTACAAGCTGCGGGTGATCAACCTGTCGCTCGGCAAGCCGGTGCTCGAGAGCTGGGCCGACGATCCCCTCGTGCAGGCGGTGGAGCGTGCGAGCCGCGCGGGGCTCGTGGTGGTGGCGTCTGCGGGCAACCTCGGCACGCTGCCCGACGGCACGCGCGTGCGCGACAGCATCACCTCGCCGGGCAACGCGCCGTCGGCGATCACCGTGGGCGCGATCGACACGATGGGCACCGTGGCGCGCAGTGACGACCGCGTGGCCGACTGGAGCTCACGTGGCCTGACGGCGATCGACGGGTTCATGAAGCCCGACCTCGCGGCGCCGGGCCGCCGCATCGTGTCGGCGGGTGCCGCGCAGAGCACGCTCGCGCAGAAGGACGGCGCGGTATCGACCGGGTCCGGTCAGCGCTTCTACCTGCGGCTGTCTGGCACGAGCATGGCGGCGGCGATGGTGTCAGGCGCCGCGGCGCTGGTGCTCCAGGCCAACCCGTCGCTCAAGCCGCACCAGGTGAAGGCGGTACTCCAGCTCACGTCGCAGCGCGTCGCCGAATCCGGCGTCGCCGCCGCCGGTGCAGGCGCGATCAACGTCGTCTCCGCCGTGTCGGCTTCCCGACGCGGGTTGCAGAAATTGCCAACTACAAGGATCGCCGGCGAGACAATCGAGCGCAGTGGTCTGACCTTCGCTGCGAAAGCCGGCGCGAACACGCTCGTGTGGGGAGACACCTTGGTGTGGGGTGACACGCTCGTGTGGGGGGACACCTTGGTGTGGGGTGACACGCTCGTGTGGGGAGATACCTTGGTGTGGGGCG
>CAYRAE010000487.1:0-2820 GCA_964422175.1 uncultured Luteitalea sp.
TTCATGGCGTTCACCCGAAATCCAAGGGCGAACAGGTGCTGGCGGTTGACGCCCGTGACGGCCGTCCTTGCGCGCGGGCTGGCCTCGATTGCGGCGCGCAGGTCGGCCGGGAGGCTCTCCCAGGACGCGGCGCGGATGGGGGCGTAGGCGGCGTCCCATCGGCCGTCGGCCTTCGCGGCATCGATCTCCGCCTGTCCGAATGGGGTCATGCGGCCTGCCGCCGTCAGCCGCGCGACGTGTCCCTGGTTGACCTGGCTCCACATGCTGCGTGGCCGTCGCGGCGTGAAGCGTTGCACGAACGACAGCTCGTCGTACGCCCGGCGGATGCCGTCGATCCAGCCCCAGCACAACGCCACGTCGAGCGCCTGCGCGATGGTGACCGTCGTGACACCCGAGTCCTTCTTGTAGATGCGGAGCCAGAGCTCGGGCGCGCGCTGGTGGTGGCGGCGCATCCACGCTTCGAGCGCGGCCTCGCTCTTGAAGCTCTTGACGTCGCCGGGTTCAGGAACGAGGGCAGACATGCTCTTCGCTGACAGGCGTCGGCCATCGGCCGTCGGCCGTCGGCCGTCAATCGAGCCGGTGCGCGGCGCCCGGTGCCCGGTGCCCGGCCGTCCGTCGCGCACGTTGCGCGAGCGCCACCATGACCCCGCCGCACGCCAGCAGCATCACGCCCCACCACGCGTTCACGTTGAGGCCGAGCGAGCGCGCATAGATAGCCGGGTCGGCCACGAGACCGTACGCGACGAGGATGGCGCCGAGGATCAGGAACAGCAGCCCCATCGGCCAGCGGATGTCGAGTCCCATGTGCGCCTCCTACCAGAACACCACGTTGAGGGCGGCCACGAGCAGCAGCACGCCGATACCCATGCCCTCGGGCGTCCGCCACCACGGCAGATGCGCCGACGGTTGCCTGGGCGTGAGTGCGTACACGAGCCCAGTCAGTTCCTCGTCGGACTTGGTGCGCCTCGTTGCGAGCGACACGACGATCGTGACGATGAAGCACACGGACCAGGCCCAGATGGCCGTCCAGAAGTTCTGCGCCATCTCGCTCGCGTACGCGTGCGTCATGCCGAGCCAGCCGCCCTTGATGCCCGCCACCGCGCCGACGGGCAGCGTGAGTCCGTGGTGCAGTGCGGCGGCGATCGTGCCGCTCATGAGGCCGATGAACGCGCCGTGTCCCGTGGCGCGCGTCCAGAACATCCCCAGCAGGAACGTCGCAAACAGCGGCGCGTTCACGAACGCGAACACGAGCTGCAGGAAGTCCATGATGTTGTTGAACTGCGCGGCCAGATACGCGGTCGCCACGCTGAGCGCGATGCCGACGACGGTGATGACGCGGCCCACGTGCAGGTAGTGCGCATCGGAGGCCTGCGGTTTCACGTAGGACTGGTACAGGTCGTACGTGAACACGGTGTTGAAGGCCGTCACGTTGCCGGCCATGCCCGACATGAACGATGCCATCAGCGCCGTGAGCCCGAGTCCGAGCAGGCCCGACGGGTAGTAGTGTCCGAGCATCAACGGGATCACCATGTCGTAGTCGAGCGTGCCGTCGGGCTTGGGCGGCAGCGCGAACCCGCCGGAGCTCATCGCGTCGGCCGTCAGGCCCATCGCGATCATGCCGGGCACGATCACGAGGAACGGGAACAGCATCTTCGGCACCGCGGCGATGAGCGGCGTCTTGCGCGCGGCGTCCATCGAGTCGGCGGCCATGGCGCGCTGTACGACGAGGAAGTCCGTACACCAGTAGCCGAAGGACAGGACGAAGGCGAGGCCCATCATCATGCCGAACCACTCGACGCCCATGGGATTGCTCTGCGCGCTCCCCAGATGCGCCCATGAATCGGTCCAGGCGCCGGGTTCGAACCCGCGGCTCGTCGCGACGGTCGACAGTCGCGCCACGAGGCCGTCCCAGCCGCCGATGTCGCGCAGGCCGAGGAACACGAGCGGCGCGAAGCCGAGCACGATCAGGAAGAACTGCACCACCTCGTTGTAGATGGCCGACGTCAGTCCACCGAGCAGGATGTAGGCCAGGACGATGCCCGCCGAGATGAGGATGCTGACGTTGAAGTCCCACCCGAGGATGGCCTCGAACAGGCGGGCGAGCGCGTACATCGAGATGCCCGACGAGAACAGCGTCATCGCGGCGAACGTGAGCGCGTTGAGCGCGCGCGTCTTCTCGTCGAACCGGAGCTTGAGGTACTCGGGCACCGATCGTGCGCGCGACCCGTAATAGAACGGCATCATGAAGATGCCCACGAAGACCATCGCGGGCACGGCGCCTACCCAGTAGAAATGGCTCGTCGCCATCCCGTACTTGGCGCCCGACGCCGCCATGCCGATCAGCTCCTGCGCGCCGAGGTTGGCCGAGAGGAAGGCGAGGCCCGCGACCCACGCCGGGATCGATCGCCCCGAGAGGAAGAAGTCGTCGCTCGTCTTCTGGTAGCGCTTCAGCACCCAGCCGATGCCGAGCACGAAGGCGAAGTAGACGAGGAGAATCAGGTAGTCGACCGCGTGCAGTTGGATGCCGCCCAAGAATTCCTCCCGCGAGCCGACAGGCGCGCCTGCGCCGGAAGCTTAGACCGGCAACGGGCAACCGGCAACGGGCAACCGGGTGGGCAATGCCGGGAATGCCGCGATGCCGGGAATGTCGGCCACCGACAATCTGACACCGTCGGGCCCGTAGGGCCGGTCCTCCGGGCCCGGCCTCCCGGCGCCGCGAGAACTCGCGAGATGGAGGCCAGGCACGCGTAAGTTGCGCGCTGGGTCTCGATGTCGAGCGTGCGCCCGAAGCGCTGCATCGTCACCTGGAAGGGCTGCGGT
>CAYRAE010000488.1:0-2812 GCA_964422175.1 uncultured Luteitalea sp.
CCGTAAGTCTCTCAGAGGCAAGCAGTTAGGCTGGCTGGGAGGCAGGGATTCGAACTCGGAGCTACGCGTTTCTGCAAGTGGCTGATGGCGCTGAACTTCCGATGATAACCGCTTGAGCGGCAAGCGGTTACAGCGCTCCGTTTCGTGCACTGCCGTCCACTCGACTCCTCCCGCTTCTCCCCCAGGTTTGGCACTATTTGGGCACCGGCTCCACGAGCATCATCCGAGCGACTTTCGCATGACGACGGCCGACGCCGGACAGGCGGACCGGAACTCGACGCTCTGCCGCACCGACTCCGGGACGTCCTCGCGCCCGATCCGTTCGAATCCAAACCGGGGAAAGAACCCGTCGGCCGTGGTCGTGAGCAGAAACACGCGCGGCATGCGAAGGTCGCGGGCGAGGGCGAGGGCTGCCTCGGTCAGGCGTTGCCCGAGTCCCTGCCCCTGCCCGCGTGCATCGACGACCACGGACCGCAGAAGAGCACCATCGGCGTAGCGTTCCAAGCCGGCGGCGCCGACGACCCGCCCGTCCAGGCGTGCCACCACGACCGCATCGTCCATGGCGTCCGCCCCGTCGAGGGGTAAGCCGTGGCGCTCGAGCAGCGACAGCACCGAGGGGATGTCTTCCGGTTGGGCGCGTTCGATGACGGCTGACACTCGCGGATCACCTCCAGCCGCGCCGCAGCCGGCGCTTTCCGATCCTACAAGCGAACCGCGCACCACCCATCGTTTGGATCCCTCCGCGCCGGTCGAAGCCACCTTCGCCATATAGATCGTTGAACGCAGGTTCACGGCGCAATCTTTCACCCGAACCCTCACCCAACTGCTCAGCCTGCGTCCTTTTCGAGGTGGCTCCGTCTGTAGAGCCAGAACGGTTCGACAGGAGAGGACAATGCAGACATCCACAGCAGATCAGATTCGGGCGACGGTTCGCGAGGCGTATGGGGCCGTCGCCAGCCAGAAGCAGCAGAGCGGCTGCTGCACCGGGACCGGCGGCGCGAGCTGTTGCGGGCCCACGGGGACCTCGTCGACGCGGTTGGGCTATACGGAGACCGACGTGGCCTCTGTGCCGGACGGAGCCGATCTCGGCCTCGGCTGCGGGAACCCCCAGGCGATCGCGGGGCTGCAGCCGGGCGAGCGCGTGCTGGACCTGGGCAGCGGCGGCGGGTTCGACGCCTTCCTCGCCGCGCGGCAGGTGGGTCCCACCGGTCGGGTGATCGGGGTGGACATGACGCCCGAGATGATTGCCCTCGCGCGCGCCAACGCCGCAAAGGTCGGCCTGGACTACGTGGACTTCCGCCTCGGCGACATCGAGCACCTGCCCGTTGACGACGCGTCGGTGGACGTCATCATGTCCAACTGCGTCATCAATCTGGCGCCGGACAAGCCGGCCGTCTTCCGCGAGGCCTTCCGCGTGTTGGCGCCGGGCGGTCGGCTCGCCATCTCGGACATGGTGGCCGTCGGTGATCTCCCGGCCGCGATCGCCAACGACCCGGCGGCGTACACGGGGTGCATTGCCGGGGCCGCACCCGTTGCCGAACTCGAGCGCATGATCGTCGACGCCGGTTTCCAGCAGGTGCGCGTCACAGTGCAGGCGCAGAGCCGCGAGTTCGTCGAGGAGTGGAGTCCCGGCACCGGCGCCGAGCAGGTCGTGGCCTCCGCGCTGATTGAAGCGGTCAAGGCCGCGTGATGTCCGCCTCCGCGCATTCACGAGGGAGCTCGATCATGACTGCCACCTCATCAACGCCCGGTCCCGTCGCCTCGTCGGTCGCCTGCTGCGAAAAGACACTCCTCAGCAGGTGCTGCCAGCCCGAGTCCAAAGCCGCGTGCTGTGGGTCCTCGGCCCAGCCGACCAGCTGCGGATGTCAGCTGACCACGGACGTGAAGCGGTAGCATCGTGACTACGATGCTGGCGTCCGATCTGCCGTGGCAGGAACTGCACGGCAACCTGCGAGCGTTCATTGCCCGGCGGGTGCAGAACCAGGCCGATGTCGACGATCTGGTGCAGCGTGTCCTGCTCCAGATCGTCACCGGCCTCGAGTCGCTGCGCGACGACGGACGCCTCCATGCGTGGGTCTATCGCACGGCGCGCAACGTCATCGTCGACTACTACCGGACCACGGGGAGCCGGCGAGAACACGCGACCGGCGACGCCGGCGACGTCGAGGCCAGTACGCCGACACTCGAGACGCTCGACGAGGGTGATGGCGGCGCGTTGCGCGAACTCGC
Organism: uncultured Luteitalea sp.; assembly: GCA_964422175.1. GTDB lineage: Bacteria > Acidobacteriota > Vicinamibacteria > Vicinamibacterales > Vicinamibacteraceae > Luteitalea. Next base: position 2,230 of record CAYRAE010000488.1, read on the forward strand.
GGCGTGCCTGACGCCGATGCTGCACCAGCTGCCGCCGGCATATCAGGAGGCGATCCGGATCGTGGACCTGGAAGGGACGACCCAGCAGGAGGCCGCGCGCCGGGTTGGCGTCTCGCTCTCGGGCATGAAGAGCCGCGTGCAGCGAGCCCGCCAGCAGCTGCGCACCGTGGTGGAGGCGTGTTGCCGGATCGACCTCGATCGGCGGAATGGCATCTCGGCCTACACCCCGCGTCATCCTGACGCCTGCGGCTGCGGCGGGTGCGGCGACCGCTGACCCGATCCAGCACCTCCAGTGTGAAACCAGGCGGCGAGGGCTGAGTTGCTCGGGTCGGCGTTCCAGTGTTATCGTCAATCGACGATAAACGATGGCAATCACCACGAGGCAACGACGCGCCACCCCGTCCCTCGACCCGGCGGCCTGCTGTCCCCCTGAACGTCCGGCTGCCCTGGACCGGCTCGCCGCCCCCGTCGCCGACCCCGCGGCTGACGAGGAACTCGCGACGTTCGCCAAGGCGCTCGGGCACCCGGTGCGCGTGCGCATCCTCCGCATGCTCGCGCAGCGGGACGCCCGGATGTGCAGCCA
>CAYRAE010000489.1:0-2807 GCA_964422175.1 uncultured Luteitalea sp.
GCCGTAAGCCGTAAGCCGCAAGCCGCAAGCCGCAAGCCGCAAGCCGCAAGCCGTGAGCCGTGAGCCGCTGGCCCTGCAAAAATGCCCCCGATCCGGTGCCCGCGGATCGGAGGCGTCAGGCTTCGACGCACGAGGCGCCGGAAGCGGAAGCGCAGGACTCACGAAAGGGACGGCTGACGGGTCAGGCCACGCGTTCGAGCACGCCGTTGGGACACGGCGTGGCGGCGTCGAATGTGGCGGCGATCTCGTCGTGCTGGCTCGCGTCGAGGCCGTCGATCTCGGCATCGGGCGAGACGCGCATCGGCCAGGCCGTATCGACGATCCGATAGAGCAGCCACGAGCCCACGAACGCGAACACGGACACGACGACGAGCGCGATGAGGTGGACGCCGAACGTCTGCCACGTGCCGTTCACGAGGCCGACGTCCTTCGCGAAGACCCCCGTCAGCAGCATGCCGACCATCCCGCCCACGCCGTGACACGGGAAGACGTCGAGCGTGTCGTCGAGCGTACTCTGCGACTTCCAGTGAACGGCGATGTTGCTGACGACGCTGGCGACGAGCCCGATGATGATGCTGTGCCGCACGGAGACGAACCCCGCGGCCGGCGTGATCGCCACCAGGCCCACCACGGCGCCGATGCACGCACCCATCGCCGACGGCTTGCGGCCGCGCACCATGTCGAAGAACACCCACCCGAGCATGGCCGCGGCTGACGCGGTGTTGGTGGTGGCGAAGGCGCTCACCGCCGCGTCGCCGGCCGAGAGTGCCGATCCCGCGTTGAAGCCGAACCACCCGAACCAGAGCATGCCCGTACCGAGCAGCACGTACGGGATGTTGGCGGGCTCGTGCGTCTCGCTGGCCATGTGGCTCTGGCGCCGACCGAGCACCAGCGCGCCGGCGAGGGCCGCGAGACCGGCCGACATGTGGACCACGGTACCGCCGGCGAAGTCCAGCACGCCCATCTGGCGCAGCCAGCCCTGCGGATGCCACGTCATGTGCGCGAGCGGCGAGTAGATGAAGATGCTGAACAGCACCATGAACACGAGGTAGCTGGAGAAGCGGACGCGCTCGGCGAACGCGCCGGTGATGAGCGCCGGCGTGATGATGGCGAACTTCAACTGGAAGAGGGCGAAGAGCAGGAGCGGGATCGTCGGCGCGAGATCCGGGTGGGTGGCCGATCCCACGCCATCGAACATGAAGAACGTGAGCGGGTTCCCGATGACGCCGCCGATGCTGTCGCCGAAGGCGAGGCTGAAGCCGACAACGACCCAGAGCAGGCTGATGACGCCGAGCGCGACGAAGCTCTGGAGCATCGTGGACACGACGTTCTTGAAGCGCACCATGCCGCCATAGAAGAAGGACAGTCCCGGCGTCATGAGCAGGACGAGACCGGTGGCCGTGAGCATCCAGGCGACATCGCCGGCAACCCAGGGATCGCCGACGGGGATGGACGGCGCCGTGCGGGGGATCAGGGCTGCGACCGCCACAGCGGCAAGAACGAGGAAGGGCAGGGCACGAACGTTCACGGAACCTCCAAGTGCAGCAGCGCTGCGAAGCCAAGCAGCACAGAGCGTACGCACGAATTGCGCCTTGGTCAATATTCAGTGAACACTTTAATCAACAAAGTACATTTTGCTGGCATCGTGTCGATTCGTTCGTGCGCTTCTTGTTGACTGGAGGCTCGCCTCGAGGGGCCTGGCTCGGCGAGTCGGCCCTGCCCCCGCGCGGCTGTAAGTGGGGCCGGCCTCCGGGCCCGGCCGTTACTCCGGCCGCTCCGCGGTATCGTGGGCGCCGTGCGGAAGGGCGGGAGAGCCTGCTTTGGTGCCGGACTGGCGGAAGACGGATGGCGGGCGGCCTTCGACAACCCGTTGGCCGTCGAGGAGGCCGGGGACCTCGACGAGGTTCGCCGCCTCGTCGACTGGATCGACGTGCGGGCGCGGGCAGGGCAGTGGGGCGTGCTGCTGCTGGCGTATGAGTCGGCGCCCGCGTTCGATCCCGCACTCGCCGTGCGCACGCCGGATCCGGGAGAGACGCGCCGCTCGCGCGTGCCGCTGGCGTGGGCAGCCGTCTACGACGCGCCCCTCGATGCGTCGGATGTGAGCGCCTGGTGCCCGTTGCCGGTTGCCGACGCCCGGTCCCCGGTGCCCGATGCCCCCCTCCGGATGCCCGGTGCCCGGTGCCCGGTGCCCGGTGCCCGGACCCCGGTAGCCGACGTCGACTGGACACCGCGGCTCGACGAGGCGCGGTTCGGCGCCGACATCGCGCGCATCCTCGCGCACATCACCGCCGGCGACACGTATCAGGTCAATTACACGTTCCCGCTGGACGCGCCCTTCCCGCACGATCCATGGCCGTGGTTCGCGGCGTGCGCGCGCGAGGCGCGCGTGCCCTTCGCGGCCTGCATCGACCTGGGCGACGCCGTGGTGATCAGCCTCTCGCCGGAACTCTTCATCGAGCGGACTGGTGCCGACGTGCGCACGCGGCCGATGAAAGGCACCACGCGCCGCGGGCGCTGGCTCGCCGAAGACGTGGCACTGGCCGACGCGCTGCAGGCGAGCGAGAAGGCGCGTGCCGAGAACGTGATGATCGTCGACCTGCTGCGCAACGATCTTGGTCGCATCGCGCAGCCGGGCTCTGTGCGCGTATCGGATCTCTGTGCGATCGAACGCTACCCGACGGTGTGGCAGATGACGTCGCGCGTCGACGCGCGTGTGCGCGGCGGCACCGATCTGTGGGCGCTCCTGTCTGCAGTGTTCCCGTGTGGGTCGGTGACGGGGGCACCCAAGGTGCGCACCATGCAGATCA
>CAYRAE010000490.1:0-2807 GCA_964422175.1 uncultured Luteitalea sp.
GCAACCGGCAACCGGCAACCGGCAACCGGCAACCGGCAACCGGCAACCGGCAACCCGCCTTCGCGCCTGACGGCGCTACGGCGCGGCAAGCCGGGGCAGCGGGCACCGGGCACCGGGCACCGGGCACCGGGCAGCGGGCACTGGGCACCGGGCAGCGGGCACCGGGCAGCGGGCACTGGGCACTGGGCACCGGGCACCGGGCACCGGACGGCAGGGTACCCGCAACGAGGATGGAGATGCAGGTCTGGGCTACCGCGGTCGGGACCGGAGGGCCGACCCTACCTGCCGCCGTGAGTCAGGGACGGCTACGGCCCCAGATGGTAGGGCCGGCTCTCCGAGCCCGGCTCCTACGCGGTGCGCTGGCGAACCAGCGCCATCACCTGATCGACGACGGTCGCGATCGGGAGGCTGGTGGTGTCGATGTATGTGGCGTCCGCCGCCTGGGTCAACGGCGACACGGTGCGAGTACGGTCGCTGGAATCGCGGGTGGACAGGGCGGTGGCGATGGCGGCGACGTCGCCGCCGTTGGCGGCGTGGGCGCTGTCTGCCGCGCGACGGCGGGCGCGCTCCTCGGCGGAGGCGTCGAGATACACCTTGACGTCGGCCTGCGGCAGGACGACGGTCCCGATGTCGCGCCCTTCCATGACGAGATCGCCGGCAGCCGCGTAGGCGCGCTGGCGCTCGACCAGCACCGCCCGCACCCTGCCAAGGCGGGCCACCCGGGCCGCTGCCGCATCGATCTCCGGCGTGCGAATCGCACGTGTCACGTCGTGACCGTCGATCGTCACGACGCCCTGCTCGGCGACGAGTGTGGCCTCGCGAGCCAGCGTCTCCACGGTGAGCTCGTCATCCAGTTGCAGACCGCGCTGCACGGCCAGCCACGCCACGGCGCGATACATCGCCCCCGTGTCCACATGCCGACACCCGAGCGCCTGCGCCACGGCACGCGCCACGGTCCCCTTCCCCGCCCCCGAAGGCCCATCGATCGCGATCAACACCGCGGGCAGTGTACAAGAGGGAAGCCGATGTCCTCCTTGGCGACGCCACTTCGACGATGAGACCATCGGGTCGGGTCGCCATGCCTCGGATCGGCGCGATTTCAGGACAGTACTGGTTCTTCTTCTACAGCTTCGATTGCGCGGAGCCGATCCACGTGCACGTCCGCCGCGACAGCGCCGAGGCGGAAGTTCTGGGTGCGGCCAGTCGCCATCGCGTGGAACCGTGGGTTCTCGCCGCGGGAGTTGAACGAGATTCGGCGGATAATCAACGACAACGAACCCGCCATCAGGAAGGCTTGGGATGAACACTGCGGTCGTAGCCACGTCGAAGATTGAGCGCATCGTCGTGACGAACGAGACGATCACCGCCTGCCTTGTCGACGGGCGCGTGATCAGCGTGCCGCTGGCCTGGTCGTGGCGCCTGACCGACGCGACGCCGGAACAGCGCGCCAACTGGGAACTGATCGGCGACGGCCACGGTGTTCACTGGCCTGACGTCGACGAAGACATCAGTGCGGAGGGGATGTTGCACGGCACACCCGCTCCGCGGCCACACCCCTGACCCCGTGCGCATCCTCCTCGGCCTGCTGCTTCTCGGCGCCGTCCTGCTCGCCTCGTGGTTCGGCCTCTCGCAGAGCCGGTACGGGCGCGCGATCGGGCTGCTCGTGCGCATCGGCAAGCTCCAGGGCGTTGTCGCGCGGCACGTGGCCGGGTGGCAGCAGACGCCCGTCGAGCGGCGAATGCTGGCCTACGCCGGACGCCATGGCGCACGGGAGGCACGGCTGTATCTACCGCAGCGCGTGCGCACGCGTCCGCTCCTGCTGACCGGTGGCGTCCACGGGCTCGGGATCGACGAACCGCGACTCATCGCGTTCGCCGAGGCGCTGGCGCAATCGGGAACGCCCGTCATCACGCCGACGCTGCCCGACCTGAAGGCATACCTGATCACGCCACGCCTCACCGACGAGATCGAGGACGCGGCACTCGCCGTGCTCGCGTCGCGGGAGGTGCCGCAGGCGCTGGACGGGCGCATCGGCCTGCTGGGGATTTCGTTCTCGGGAGGACTCTCGATCGTTGCCGCCGGACGACCGGCGCTCCGCGATCGCGTGGCGTTCGTGTTCTCGATGGGCGGACATGCCAGCCTGCCGGACGTGATGCGCTATCTGTGTACGGGCATCACACCCGACGGCGTCCCCTACCCGCCGCACGACTACGGCGGCGTGATCCTGCTCACCAACCTCGCCGGCGATCTCGTGCCGGCGGCCCAGGTAGCGCCGCTGCGCGCCGCCGTCCATCAGTTCCTGCACGCCTCGCACGTGGACATGTTCGACAAGGCGCAGGCGCAGGTGGAGTTCGAACGGGCGCGCGCGATGGAACAGACGCTGCCCGACAACGCCCGCTCGTTCATGTACCTCGTGAACACGCGCCACACGGGTGAACTTGGTAAGCGGATACTTCCATATATCGACCGATGGGGCCAGGAGGCCGACCTCTCGCCCGTGAAGTCACCCGCGCCGACGGCACCCGTCGCCGTCATGCACGCCCACGGCGACAACGTCGTGCCCGACAGCGAAGCCGCAGCGCTTGGCCGCTACCTGCGCACGCAGGGCACTCCCACACGCGTGTACGTCTCGACGATGGTCGACCACGCCGAAGTCAAACGTACCCCGTCACCAGGCGAACTGATCGCGCTGGTGCGGCTGTGGGCGGAACTGGAGTGGTGACAGGGAAATGCCGCGATGCCAAGAATGCCGGGAATGCGGGGAATGCCGCGATGCCGGAATGCCGCAAATGCCGACATTCACAACA
>CAYRAE010000491.1:0-2804 GCA_964422175.1 uncultured Luteitalea sp.
CGGTGAGCGACTCGGCGATGGTCTGGCGAAGCTCGGATTCGTCTTCGACCACGAGAACGGACGGCTGCGGACGAATGCTCACTGAGGCCTCCGGGCGGAAGACGCCAACACGCGCGGCGACAGTTGCGGCAGGGAGCGTCCGGCGGACTGTCGAGAGACGAAGTATCGAGCCGAGGTGTCGTACATGTCAAACACGATTGTCGGTCGACCGACACCTGGACTTTATGATCGGGCCGTTGCGGGTCGATGAGTCGTGAGGGCGGTGGTTCAAGTAGGATGCTGTCGACGGGAGAACGCGTGGCGCTGGAGCAGGAACGACGGGCGGTGCTGGTCGTCGAGGACGAGGGAGACATCCGTGAGCTCCTCTCGGAATACTTCCGCGCGCGCGATTACGAAGTCGTCGGTGCCGCCGACGGCCCTGCGGCGCTTCGTGCCCTGGAGCGCGACGCAGGCCGGTTCTCCCTGGTGATTACAGATCTGCACCTGCCTGGCGCCGACGGCCTGGCGGTGCTCCAGGAGGCGCGGACGCGAAACCCCGACGCCTATGTGGTGATCGTCACCGGGTTCGCCTCGCTCGATTCAGCGATTCAGGCCGTGCGCCTCGGCGCCTACGACTACCTCACCAAGCCATTTTCTCTCGGCCAGATCGATGTCGTCCTCCAGCGGATTCACGCGATTGAAGGCCTGCACGCCGAGAATCGGCGCCTGAGCAAGGCCGTCTCTCACAAGGACGCGGTCGACTTGCGGCAGGCCCTGCTTCTGCGACTCGAGGGCATCGAGACGCGTCTGGGGCGGATCGAAGCCGCTCTCCGCGCCAGGCACTGATCGGCGATCGTCGGACTCCCGACAATCGCTCCGGCGCGCCGTCACACGCGCGCACCCTGCCACCTGCGATTTTCTCAGCGAACACGCATATCAGCGGGCTGGCGTCCTTCTTGCTCAGGGACTGGCAGACGCCCCCGTACCGGTAATCGGCACACGGCGGCGTCACGTGAATCGTCAACGACGCCATGCCGACCACCTCCATCACCTCCGACGCCCAGACGATGAGCGAGCTGCGACGGACCCTCAGCCTGGCGGCTGCCAGGCAGGTGGTGTCGTCGAGCAACCTGGCCAACCTGAATACCCCCGGCTACAAGGCGCGAGAGGTCGACTTCGACGCCGCGCTGGATGCCCAGGTGCAGGGGGGCGGTCTCGCCGTGACCAACAGCCGACACATCGCGACGACGCCCGACGCGGTCGGCGGCCATGGCACGCGCGAAACCGAAGGGGCTGCGGCCAGGCGCGACGGCAACACCGTCCAGGTCGACCGTGAACTGCTCAACATGACGCGCTCGGCCGGCGAGTTCGCCCGCGCCCAGACGGCGCTGGCCGCGAAGTTCCGGCTGGTGCGCTACGCCATCAACGAGTCGCGCTAGGGAAGAGCCTCATGTCCACGCTGAACACGGCGGTGAGTGTGGCCGCCAGCGCCCTGACCGCGGAGCGGACGCGGATCGAAGTGGCGGTCTCCAATCTCGCCAACGCGGAGTCGTCTCGCGGCCCCGATGGCCGGCCGTATCGTCGCCGCGACGTGGTGCTGACCACCGACACCGTCCAGAGCTTCGACACCGCGCTCGGCGCCGCGTCGGCCACGGGCGTCAAGGTGGCGGCGATCGTCGAGGACCAGACCGCCGCGCGCCGCCGGTACGACCCGTCGCATCCCGACGCCGACGCCGAGGGATTCGTGGAACTGCCGAACATCAATCCCGCCGAGGAGATGGTGGACATGGTGGGCGCGTCGCGCGCGTATCAGGCCAATCTCACGGCCATCAATCTGATTCGCGACCTGGTCAGCCGGGCGCTCGAACTGGGACGGGGCTAATCCATGGCCGTTGACGCCATCACCGCAAAGGTCATCACCGGCGTCGCCACGACAGGCGCGACCACGGGCGGCCTGGCCACGCCATCGACGGCCGGAAGCGACGGGGAATCCGGGTTCGGCGCCTCGCTCGCGCGTCTCGTCTCGACGATCGAAGAAGGCCACGACAGCGCCAACAGCGCCGTCACCGGCATGCTTCGCGGTCAACTCGACGTCCACGACGCGATGATCGCCCTCCAGCGGGCCGACCTCACGCTGCAGTTCGGCGTGCAGGTGCGCAACAAGCTGGTGGGCGCGTACCAGGAAATCATGCGCATGCCCGTCTAGGGCGCGCCCACCACCGCATCGAGGATTCGACTCCGCCGTGGCTCTACCCATGCAAATGCAGACCCTCGTCGAGAGGGGCAAGGCCGTCCACGCCTCACTCGGCACTGCCAGACTCGCGTCGCTCGCCGCCGTGTTCGTCGGCGTGATGGCGCTGATGATCGGCACCACCTGGTACGTGAACCGCCCGGACTACCGCGTGCTCTTCAGCGACCTGAATGGCGAGGAAGCGGCGCGCGTGGTGGACCGTCTCACTGCCGAGAACGTCACGTATCGACTCCAGGACGGTGGGCGGACGGTGCTCGTGCCGGCCGGGAGCACGGACACCCTGCGCCTGCGATTCGCCGGCGAGGGGATGCCGACGAGCGGACGCATCGGGTTCGAGATCTTCGACAAGGTGGCGTTCGGCCAGACGGAGTTCCTCGAGCACGTGAACTACCGGCGCGCGCTCGAAGGCGAGTTGGCGCGCACGATCTCCACGCTCTCGGAAGTCCAGGCGGCACGCGTCCACATCGCGATGCAGAAGGAATCGCTCTTCGGCGCGAAGGAACAGCCGGCCAAGGCGTCGGTCACTCTCACGCTGAAGGGCACGCGCGGACTCGGTCCGCAGGCGGCGTCGTCG
>CAYRAE010000492.1:0-2795 GCA_964422175.1 uncultured Luteitalea sp.
CGGAATCGGGGCGTGAGCGACCCTCTGGGGCCGCCTCCTGAAGGGGGTGGCGGCCCAAAGCGGGGGGTCGCTCACGCCCCGATTCGTCATGAACCGGTAGCTCGTCGGGTCCTGCGGGCGGCACAAACCGCCGCCCGTCTGCGTCTCGGCGCCTGGAGCCAACTCATTCACCAGCAGTGGGATAGAGTCACGGTTCTGAACGCGGCGTGCCACAGTTGCCACCCCTTGAGCAGCGCATGAGACCAGCCACGGATGGGGCTGAAAGCCTCCCCGTCCATTAGCCCCCCTATTAGCCTGAGCCGTAGCGGTCATGCCGTGCCGACCAAGGGAGAGAGATGAAGGTACGGGCGAGCCAACGACTGCCATTCAATCCGACCCGACTTGCGCTCGAGCGCGTCGGCCAGAACTCGCGATCCGAGAGCGCTCAGGGCTCGGTCGCCCACGTGCGCCCACGTGCGATAGAGCACGGTGTAGCGCGGCGCCCCGAACCCCCTGCGCAGACGCTCATACCGCGCGGGGTCGCTGCTCGTCGCATCGTTCTGTGATGACTCCAAACGGCGCCGCTCCCGGAAGTACCAATGCAGTTCGTCAATCACGACTGGCCGGAGCGGCGCGGCGAGTTCCTGGCGTGCGGCACTTACGTATGAGTCCGTCGCTTCGGCGAAGTGGCCCGGTACCAGCAACCGGATGGTCCAGTTCGGCAGCGCTCGGAGCAACGCCGCGTGTCGCAGGAGGAATGGACGGAAGTCGACGGGAACCTCGCGTGTGACGAGGTACAGGAACACGTGATGCTCGCGTGGCTCGACGCCAATCGGCAGTCGATCCGGAAAGTATCGAACCGTTGTGCTCGGCGGGTCTCCGAAGACCAGGTGCGGAAACTCCTCGCGTGGAATGGCGTTCCCGACGCACATAGCGAAGTGGGAGATCTTCTCGCGCTCGGTCGCCAGCCACGTGACGTCGTGACGCTCGATGATGGCATCCAGCAGCATCACGTTCTCGACGGCCCGCGCCACCGCCAGGGGCTTCCGCAGGCGAGAATGGGGCTCGCCAATAGCCTCGTACAGGGCGCGATGGTGGACGTGATAAATGCGGGCCCGGCTGTGCGCGCAGTCGAACGCCGTCGCGAGCTTGCGTGCGGTCAGCTCGGCGAAGAAGTTGCGTCCCTTCTGCCCGTACACTTGCCCTGCGAAGGCGCAGTACTGACGGATCATGCACACCCCGGAGTGCAACATGACGGTCACCAGAAAGCGCGCTTGTCGCTCCGTGAACCCCTTGGCCGCGATCTCCCTGACGCGCTGGTCGAAGGTCACGACAGCATCTCCTCCGCCAGGTACGCGTCACGGCCCCGTCGCCCGCGACCGCCGCCAGACGAGCCACCCACGCGGGCGCCGACGGCGCTATACCGAGTGAACCCGGCGCTGACCTTTCCTGCAGCATGGGCACCCCGATAGTGCGGCGTCATCACCTCGACGTCTTCGAACTCGCGGCTGCCGTCCTCTCGTTCGCACTCAATGCGCACGTCGGGGAACTGCACGTGGTCATCGACGACTGGCAGGTCGTGCTCGTGCGCCCAGAGGGCGACCTCCTCGGCGTCTCGCGCGGGCCTGCCGGAACTGTCGCGTCGCCCGCGGTTGCGCGCCTGCAGGAAGACTTGATATTCGCGTTTCAACTCCTCTTCCAGCACGACACGGTCGACCCGGAGTCCGCGCTCCTCCAAGCGACGACTGGCGTCACGGTACGCGGCGTAGAGACGCGTGTCGTGAGCGAGTTCACGGGGCTTTCTCACACCTGCATAGAACAACTGGCGCGTTTCGGCTCCGCGCTCTCGCCGCGATGCTTCAAGGAGCTCGCGGCCGCGCTCTGTAAGCGTGACGAGCGTCGTCCGTTGACGCCCGACGACGTAAGGCATGGTGCGGACAAGGCCCTCACCTCGAAGCCGCTCGACGTCCTTCCGGTGCACGCTCGGCCGGTCCTGTGGGCGGCGCAGCTGGTCCATCGGCACAACGCGAAACGCGCCGGCGCTCGCAAGCACTCGAACCTCCGAACCACGCAGGGAACCCTCCCAACCTGGCCTCTCAACTGGTTCCCGCGAGCGCCCTCGAGGCAGGTTCAGCTCACGAGTCAGAGCCTCGCGCGGCTCGCTACTGTCAATCGGCCTTTCGGCGCTGGAACCGCCCCGCCCACCACGCGGCATCTCCGACCGATCACGCTCGACGTCACGTGGATCGATGTCTCGATACATACGCACACCCCTTCACACATCCAGGTGAGGCCCGAAGTCGTCGAGGGCGGCATCAGACGTACCCAGTTGCCGGTCGAGGTGAAGAAGTTTGCGTCCGGAGTCTCGAAGAAACAGCCACCGCGCCACGCTGTAGTAGAGGGCGCACAGGTTGAAGAACACGATCAGCGCCACCCCGCCCATGAACCAGCCGTGCCGGCGGAACAGGGTGGCCTTGTACGGCGCCAGGAAAACCAATTCTCCCGCCAGCCAGGCGAGGAGAAGGAACAGTGTCACGGCTGCGAGGAAGGCAGCGTTGGCGATCATCGCCCGGCCTCCTCGAACGCCTGGTCGACGCGGAAGTACGACACCTGCAGCCCGAGCGGGTTGACCCGCACGAAGGCGTTCGGAACACGGTCCCGCAGCGAGAAGTCGACGTGGGCAACGAACGTCTCCCGTGCCCGCTCGTGGCGCGTTCCTGGGCTGTAGGACACCTTCTGGAAGTTGATCGCCGCCTTGAAGGGCGTCGTCGTCAGCTCGCTCAAGCTGACGTTCTGGACGACAATCTCAATCTCGT
>CAYRAE010000493.1:0-2791 GCA_964422175.1 uncultured Luteitalea sp.
TGCGCGCGATGGGCATCGGGCCCGAGATGCTCGGCCCGATCGAGCACCTGGCGATGCCGGCCCTCTCGCCGCACGCGGCGCTCGGGAGCGCGCCGAACGCGCCGTCGATGCTGTTGCCGGCGCACAGTCCGGTGATGGACGCGCTCGGCATGCAGATCGAAGTCGACGCGGCAGTCGTGCAGCTGCGCGTCATCGCACGAGGAGCGGCGGCGTTCCAGGTGCGACCAGACTTGCGGTCGCGCGAGGCCGACGCGGCAGACGCCGCCGGCATCGCGCGCGTCGCGCTCCAGCAGGCGGGGCGTTTTCTCATCGAGACCGCGAGCGGCACGCCACTCGTCGTCGGCTGGCGCGACGCAGGCGCCCTGCTGCTGCGTCCGGTGTATGCGTGGGCCGGTCCTCCGGTCGAGGAGTGGACGGTGAACACACACGACGCGTGGATGCAGGAACAACTGGGGCAGGCACTCGCCGCCGACGCCTGGGCGCGCACGTCGCTCGCGGGTCAGCTCGCCCGCCTGTGCGAGCCAGACGCGACGGACGTCGGCGCGCTCATCGCCGGCGGACGCCTGCAGGATCTGGTCAGCGATGCGGAACTGGCGCCTCGCCGCTGGGCGCGCACGCTCGATGGCGCATCGATCCGCGCGCTCGAACAGCAGGCCGTACGGCGCGCCGAAGCGCTCGGCGACGACCTCACCGACCTGTTCGATACGCTGTCTGCCGATCTCGCTGAAGCGTCCGTCAGCTGGCGTCGGTTGTGCCATCGTCGCGACGACATCGAGAGCGTGCGTGTGCTGCTGCACGAAGCGGGCGCGTCCGATCGTCTCGACACGGCGCTCGAAGCTGCCGACAGGACGGGACGCGCGATCCGCATCAACCTCCATGCGTCGATCGCGGCAGACGATGAGCGGCTGCGACGCGTGGCGCTGGGCGATCCCGCGGCGTGGTGGGGCAGCACCGACTTCGACGCACACTACTTCTGATGTCCTGGTTGCGCCCGCACGTCGCCGACGAGGCCTGGGCGGCCGGCCCATGGTGCTGGCCGCGCGACGCTGACGGCGTGACGCGCGGCACCGCCGCACGTGGACCGATGCCCGAGCCGGTCGTCGGCTCCACCGCGGCTGTCACCGTGCAGCACGATACGGTGGTCCTCTGGCACGTCTCACGCGGGCGCGCGGCGGACGTCGAACACGGACCTGCGCTCGGACCCGCGCTCGGACCCGCGCTGCGGGCGTCGTGGCGCGACGCCGGCCTCGCGCTGCCACGCGGACTGCCCGTGCTCTGGCACAGCATGCACGACGCGGCATCGTCTCTGCCGGCGATCGCGTACATGGCGTCGGTGCGACGGGCGCCTGGCGTGCCGGACCTGCACGCGCCCGTCGACGGCCCGTCGTTCGGACTCGCGTTCGTGCTCGGACTCGCGTCAGACGTGCTGCACTGCGCAGTACCGGGCGACGTCATCGCATCGGCGTCCGTCGATGCCGCGGGACACGTCGGTCCCGTCGGCGGACTCGAGCAAAAGATCGCCGGGATCGTACGCATGGCGCCGCACGCCACGCGACTCATCGTGGCGACCAGCCAGCACGAGGAAGCCGTCACTTACGCAGGGTCGCGATTGCGTATCGTGCCCGTGGCGCACGCCGCGCAGGCGGTGGACGAGGCATTCGGCGACCGGCTGTCGGCCCTGCTCATCGACGCGGCCGTGGACCCCGAGCGTCGGGATGCGCTCACGGCGAGCTTCTTCAGGCTGGCACTGCTGGGCAGCGATGCGCTCGTCGACTGGGCTCCCGTCCGGCGCGGCGCGCGGATCGCGCTCGACCGCTGGACCGACATCTCGCCAGACGCCCGCTACGCGCTCTCGTTCGCGCACGCGGTCGCCACGCGTCACAGCGTGAACGCGGGAACGATTGACATGCCGCCCGTCGGCTGGCTGGCACCCCGGCCGCGCATGGTGCGGGTACACGTCGTGGCACACCTCGTCCAGCAGTCCGCCGACACCGGCAATCCCGCGCCGCGCATCGTTCAGGAGGCGGCTGATGCGCTGCTCGACCGCGCGATCGAGGAGTCGTCTCCGGCGGAGCTGCGCCTGCGAGGCGCGCTCGCACGGCTGCACGCGGTGACGGGGCGCGCGCCTGACGCGCTCGTTGCGCAGGAACGGCTGGCGCGGGCGTTCGCGGACATCTACGCGGATGCAGACGTCGCCTATCCGTTGTCGGAGTGGGCGCGGCTGGCCGGAGCGCTCCGCGATCGCGAGGCGCTGACGCGCGCCGACGTGTTCCACGACCGCATGCTGGGGTCGGGCGGCTATCGCGGGCTGGGACCGCGCTATGTGGAGCTCGCGCTCGTGCGCGGACGGCTGCTGCTCGATACCGGCGACACCCAGGCGCGCGACAGCGCCGCACGCATGGCCGCCGACGTCACGCTTCCCGATCACGTGCGCTGGTCGGCCAGCCGCTGGGCCGGCGTTGCCTGCCGGGCGGTGCTGGAGCAGGCTGCGGATGCAGGCGACCCGCTGGCATCGCGTAACCTCACACTTGCCAGTCTCGACGAGGCCCTCGCGCGCGGCGACACCGATGTCGCCGTCCGCTGCATCGACACCCTGGCCGTCCAGGACCCCGGCCCAGTCACGCACCTCCGTCGCGCCAGCGCCTCGCCGGAGGACGTGGCGAGGTTGTATCCGTACTGATCCGGGCCCCGGCCCGCCTCCGCGCCGACGCGCTACGGCGCGGCAGGGCACCGAGCACCGGGCACCGCCCGCCGGATGAATCCGGCGGCTACACCTGGGATCAGATCCGGG
>CAYRAE010000494.1:0-2788 GCA_964422175.1 uncultured Luteitalea sp.
GTGCGGCGTACCGTCGGCCTTCAGCCAGTAGCGCCGGTTGTCGGGCCACTTCTCGATGAACGCGAGCTGGCGCACCACGCCGTCGGCAGTGCTCTGGCGCAGAGGGAAGCCGTCGCGCGCGTACGCGATCGCACGCGCCGCGACCGTCTCGAACGGCATCGTGCCCCACTTCTCGAGCACCGTCAGCGCCGCGTGCAGCGCGCCAGGCACCACCGCCGGGTCGAGGCCGGCACCCTGCAGCGTCTTGCCGCGCGAGAGGTACCAGTCGACGTCCACGGCCTTCGGCGCCCAGCCCTGGCCGACCACCGACGTCACCTTCTTCTCGGCGACGGGATAGACCAGCACCAGCGCCTCGCCGCCCAGCGAGTAGAGGTCCTGCTCGACGACGCCGCCGACGAGGAGTGCGGCGACGCCGGCATCGAAGGCGTTGCCACCCTTCAACAGGATCTCGAACGCCGCCGCCGTGACGAGCGGATGTCCGGCGGAGACGCCGCCGTTCGGCCCTGCCACGAGCGGCCGCAGCGGTGACGGCAGTGGCGCCGCGCGCGTGGCGGGCTCGGACGCGCGCTGCTGCGCGGCTGCGATACCCGTCATGGTCAGCGCGACGCTGACGGCCATCGCCAACCTCCACCAGATCGATGCTCTGTGCCTCATGTCTGCTTCACCTCGCGGCGACTGCAGCTGCGAGCATCGCCGACGTTCACTGACGAAGTCCGGTCCCATCCGGAAGAGAGTCTGACTCAATTCGACATCCGTCGCATGCCTGTGGAGCGTGCCCGACAGAGCACGGCGCACTCCGTAGTTCCATGGAGAAAATTACGTGGAATACGGATGTTCCTGCGACGCCAGGTCGACTACAGTGCGTGCCGATGTCGACTCCTGCCAGTGGGCAGCGCAGACAAAGGAGCAAGCGATGACCATCAGGCTGCGGGGCGTGCTGCTTGGCGCCACCATGTTGGGGATTGGCGCGTTCGCGGGCGGTACGGCGCAGGCCGGCCCGATCGTCTTCGAGTACACCGGGGCGGTTCAGACCTTCACCGTGACGATGAGCGGTGCGTACCAGATCACCGCCTTCGGTGCCGAGGGTGGGGCCGGTCGTGACACCGCCACACCAAGACAGCCAGGCGGTCATGGCGCACAGGCCGGAGGGACGATCACCCTGACTGCGGGGGATGTGCTGTCCATCCTGGTCGGCGGCATGGGAGGCAGCAGCCTCACGGCCGGTGGGGGCGGGGGCGGCAGCTTCGTGTTCCTCGCCGACCTGACGCCGCTGGTCGTCGCCGGTGGCGGTGGCGGCGGCGGGTACCACCTGCCTGGCGGCGCCGGACAGGCGGGTTCGTCCGGCGACGATGGCTTGGAGTATCTCGCTGGCGCTGGAGGCAACAACGGCAACGGCGGGGGTGGTAGCGACGAAAGTTCGGGCGGCGGGGGCGGCGGCGGACTCCTGACGGCAGGCGCGAACGGGGAGGGCAATAGCGCGGGAGCCGGGGGGCATGCGGGTGTCGGCACAGCGTTTGGCGGCGCCGGTTACGGGTCTGGCGGCGCAGGGGGCTTCGGCGGCGGTGGGGGCGGTGCTCTTGCCGGCGGCGGTGGCGGGGGTTACAGCGGCGGCGGTGGCGGCGGCGGTTACGCCGGCAACAGTCCTCTGGGTGGTGGTGGCGGTGGCGGATCGTTCGTCGCGGACGGCGCCAGCGACGTCGTCCTGCTGACGGGCGCGTGGACGGGCAACGGACAGGTCACGATCGAGTACCTGCCACCGACGTCAGTGCCGGAGCCGGGCTCGCTCGTCTCACTGGTCTTCAGCCTCGGTGGACTCGCCGTGGCGCGACGCCGCCGGCGTACGCGCGGCTAGCTCGCGCGGGTCTGGCTCACGGTTCGGCAATCGCGCGGGTGAGGGCCAGGGCCTTCTCGCGGTCGACCTTGTAGGTGACCATGCGCGCGACACCGTCGGCGCGCTGGACGGCGATGAGCAGCGCATCGTCGCCAAGCGCAACGATCGCGGCCTTCACGCCGACGCCTGGCAGCACCTCACGTTTCCGAGCCTCGGCCTCGACGGCCGCGACGTCTGACTCGAATTCCTCGTCAGCGGTCCGCGCGTCAGCGGCGAGCGCGGTGAGACTCGCGAACGTGAAGCCGAAGTTGCTGTCGCCGCCCTGCCATTCGCAGCGCGTGAAGCCGGGACGCAGTTCGGTGACGGCCGGCCCGTCGTAGCCACCTCCCGCGGCGGTGGCGGCCTCCTCCTGAGTGAGCACCTCGTCGCAGCGAACCGCCGATACAGGCGCCTGCTCTACAGCGGCGGCTCCGACTGTTGCGACGAGCGCCAGCAGCGCGAATGCGACAGACGCAGACAAGGGCATCATCGGACACCTCCACTCGTGGGTGGGCCGAGAGGGCTCGGTGCGCATCCCTCTCGTTCGATCGTGTAGCTGCCACCTGTCAGCTTCCAGCCGTCAGGTGTCTTGACCAGTTCGAAGCTGTCGATACCGCAGTGGCTGAACGTGCCGTCGCGCCAGAAATCGTAGGGCGTCCACACCGTGGCGATGCCCTTGTGCACGCGGACCTGCGGCTGCCACATGCGTTCGAGGAGCGCCTGTCCGCACTTGGCGAGGCCGGCACTGAACTCCTCGAGCGTGCGGCTGCGTATCGGTGCGTCCGCACCAACCGCCACCACGTACAACCGGCCTTCGGGCATCGAGATGGCCCGGACTGCCGCCGCGTCGCAGGCGGCCATGGCGTCGAAGAGTTTCTGCACGACACCAATGACGTCGCGCTCGTCCTGCGTCTGCGC
>CAYRAE010000495.1:0-2786 GCA_964422175.1 uncultured Luteitalea sp.
CCATCTCTTCCTCGGCCGTCTTGCGCTCGTCTGCCGGCAGGACCGTGAGGAACTCCGTCCACATGTCGCGCATGTAGCCGGGGAAGCTCGCGCCGCCGCGCCACCGCTGTTCCTGCGCCGTGAGGAACCACTTCACCACCGCCTCGCGCTGCGGCTGGTCCCAGCCGGCCTTCATCGTGCGCAGGCAGTACATGAAGAACAACTGATCCTCGCGATGGACGCCGGGGGCCGTCATCGCGGTGACGATCTTCGGTACCGCGCCAGGCGTCTCGAGGAACGCGAGCGTCCGCGCGATCTCGCGATCCACCTGCGGCGTACCGGTCGGGAACGTCTCGAGCAACGCGCTGCCGATCGCGGTATAGCGCGCGGTGTGCTTCACGCCGCCCGCCCGCACGATCGACAGGTGCATGGCACGGAGCAGGCCGATGAGATCGGCGCCCTTCGGTCCGGCCGCGATGAGCGCGAGCTGGCGATCGAGCATCGGCGGGATGTCTGTCGACACGCCGGCCGTCTGCGCGAGCAGCACCTGCGCGTCGATGGCGGCCGGCATCGGCAGCGCCATCGCGGCGTCGCGCCAGACGTTGCGGTCCACGCGGCGCAGGAGCTGGCGCGCCGCGTAGCGCACGTGACGATCGGGGCTGGCGAGCACGGGCAGCACGTCGGCGACGGGATCGAACGGCGGCGCCATCGCGGGGTGCAGGCCGGACCGCACGAGCGCTTCGATCGCGCGACGCTGCACGAACTGGTCGCTGTCGCGCAGCAAAGGCACCAGTGCCGCGCGCGATTCAGCGGTGTGCTGGAGGCCGAGATGGAGGGCGGCGGTGGCGCGCACGTCAGCGGCGCCGTCGCGCGTCAGCGAGACGAGCCTGTCGACAGACAGCGGATCGCCGTGGACCTGAAGGAGTTCGATCGCACGGGCGCGACGGTCAGGAGCATCGGTGCCCGCAATGACGGCACTCAGGCCGGGCACCCACGTCGCGCCGGCGGCTTTGCGCGCCTGCTCGATGGCCGCACGCCCGAACGCCGACCGCGGCTGCGGTTGCGCGAGTGCGCGCACGATCGGATCGGCGTGCGGTGCCGGCCGTGCCGCTGCCGCCTCCGCATGCCACACCCGATACAACCCGCCCCGCGTCCGTCGTCCGCCGAGCGCGAAGATCACCGATCCGTCGGGACCGACTTCGAGATCCGTGACGTTGAGCGGCGTCCCCATCACGAACTCGCTGATGGTCTCGGTGTAGCTCGCACCGGCCCGCTGCTGGCGTCCCGCGAGGATGCGGCCGCGCGACCAGTCAGCGATCAGTAACGCGTCGCGGTACTCAGCCGGGAACGCCTCGCCCTGGTAGAACGTGATGCCCACCGGAGAGCCGCGTCCGAGCTCGGAGAGCGACGGCAGCGTGTCTGGATACACAGTGGGGAACGGGCCCGATCCGTAGCGGAAGCCGTAGTCTCCGCCGGGAATCAGGTGCAGCGTGCGCACCGGTCGATACCACGGCAGGTTGATGTCCCACTCCATGTCGGAGTCGAACGTGAAGAGTTCGCCCGCGAGATTGAACGCCGTGTCGTACGAGTTGCGGAACCCGCCGGCGACGATCTCGATGGCCGGCGTCGTCGCGGGCCCCGTCGACGCCACGATCTCCGACAGCTTCATCCGCGAGATGAACCCCGCTGGCGCGCGCACCTGGTTGCCATGGCCGCGCGCATCGCCCATCACCGGCAGCAACTGCTCCTCGCCGAAGTTCTGGTACGGCGACAGCGGCGCGAACGACGCCTCCGTGCCACCGAAGTTGCCGATCATCCAGTACACGTCGCCGTCGGGGCCGAAGACGAGCGCGTGCGCGCCGTGCTCGCCGATCGCGTACGTGCTGCGCGCGACGAGGATCGGCGCCTCTCCCACGCCGTCACCGTTGCGATCGGGCACGCGATAGAGCGACGCGGTCGTGGGCTTCTCCGGGCCGTCGCAGGTGGCCAGCAGATCGGAACCCGCGAACAGCAGGCCCTGGCAGTTCGTGATCGCGTCGGTGATCACCTGCTCGCTGTCGTACACGCCGTCACCGTTCGTGTCGCGCAGGCGCACGATGGGTCCGTACTCCTTCGCGACGACAAGCTCCCCGTTGGCGTCGAACGTGAGGTTGACGATGGAGCTCGCCTTGTCGGCGGGGTAGACCTCTCGCACGGAGAAGCCGGGCGGGACGATGAGTTTCGTGCCCGCGGGTGCGACGCCGGGTGCGGCGCCCTGGGACTGTCGCGACGCATCGAGCGTCAGGCGCGTCCCGACGGCGCACGCGAGGAGAACGACCATCGCGCCAACGGCGCGTTGCGAGAAGCGGAGTCTGGGCATGTCTGTCGAAGGCAAAGGGCTGCGCCCGCAGGGGGTTGCGTCGTGGCCGACACGCTACCACAAGGCCGGGACGATGGGCGACGGAGCGGTGCGCCAGGCGGCGCAGGGCCGTCAGCGGCCAGTCTCGCGTGACCGACACGACCTCTGGGACGTCGACAGGAAGGTACCGGCGACAGCTGCCACCAGCCTGCCCATTGGTGAACTACCTCAGCCGAAGAGCACCCGATAGGCTCAAACGAGTAATGCCGGAAACATCGAAGACTCTCGACATTCCCGGCATTCGGCGCGCCGTCGCACCTGCGGCGCGACGGCGCGGCAAGCATTACTGATTCGCGGACAAGGTGCTCACTTTCCGCGAATGACCATCAACCGCATCCGCTCGTCGTTCCGCAATTGGCGCACTTGTAGCAGGCGCCGGCGCGCACCATGATCGAGCCGCACGTGGTGC
>CAYRAE010000496.1:0-2783 GCA_964422175.1 uncultured Luteitalea sp.
GGACGACGCCGCTCGGTGGTGGTCGTCTCGACATCCGACAGTCCTCCGCTCGTGCGCATGCGCGCCGCGTATGCCGCGACGGCGATGGCCGAGTGGTTCCGGGATCAGGGCAGGAACGTGCTCCTGATGATGGATTCGGTCACGCGGTTCGCGATGGCGCAGCGTGAAGTGGGTCTGGCCGCCGGCGAGCCGCCGACGGCGAAGGGCTATCCGCCATCGGTGTTCGGGCTGCTGCCCGGCCTGCTGGAACGGGCGGGCAA
The DNA here is from genome assembly GCA_964422175.1 of uncultured Luteitalea sp. Lineage (GTDB taxonomy): Bacteria > Acidobacteriota > Vicinamibacteria > Vicinamibacterales > Vicinamibacteraceae > Luteitalea. Next base: position 261 of record CAYRAE010000496.1, read on the forward strand.
CGTGCAGGGCAAGGGGTCGATCACGGGCATCTACACCGTGCTCGTCGAAGGGGACGACACCAACGAACCCGTGGCCGACAGCGTTCGCGGCATTCTCGATGGACACGTGGTCCTCTCGCGTGCGCTCGGCGCGCGCAATCACTACCCGGCCATCGACATCCTCTCCAGCGTGAGCCGGACGATGCCCGACGTCACGACGGGGGAGCATCGACTGAAGGCAGGGAAGGTACGCGACTGGCTGTCGCTCGTGCGCGAGAACGAAGACCTCGTGTCCGTCGGCGCGTACGTGGCCGGCTCCAGCGCGCGCATCGACGATGCGCTCGCGCACCGTGAAGCGGTCGACGCGTTCCTCAGGCAGCCGGCCGATGACCTGGTCGACTACGACAGCGCCGTCCAGGCGCTCACCGCTCTCTAGCCGTGGCGACCCGTCTCCATCTGTCGTTCGTTCGACACTTCGCGCAGGTCGTGACAGACCGCGTCACTCGACATCATCGGCATGGCGCGCTTCCGCTTTAGGCTCGAGCCCGTGCTGCAGATGCGCCAGCGCGCGGAGGAACAGGCCGAACAGGCGCTTGCGCGGGCCGAACGGCAACTGCACGACGCCGAGGCCGCGCTCGTGGCGGCGGAACAGACGTTGACAGGTGCTTACGCGTCGGCGCACGCGTCGGAGCGGGACGGGGCCGACGTCGTGCTCCTGACGTGGCATCGAAATTGGATTGTGGTGAAGACACGCGACGTCGAGGCGAGCCGCCTCGAGGTGCGCGACAGGCTCGAGACTCGCGACATGCGCCTCCGGCAGGCGCAGGAGGCCCGCAAGGCGCGGCGCGTGCTCGAGCGATTCAGGGATCGCGCGCGGGAGGACTTCGACAGGGAAGCCGCGCGGCGCGAGATGCAGACCATCGACGAACTGGCCTCGATCAAGGCGGCGCGTCGGTCAGGAGCGTTCCAGTGAGCACATCGGCGATCGGCAGTACCACCCAGACGGGCGTGACGCCCGCCACGCAGGCGTCCACCACGACGGGGACGCGCGAACTCGGGCAGGATGCCTTCCTCAAGCTGCTGACCACGCAGTTGCAGCATCAGGACCCCACCAAACCGCAGGACAACGGCGAGTTCATCGCGCAACTCGCCACATTCAGCTCGCTCGAGAAGCTCACCGCGATCTCGGCCAAGCTCGATCAGATCGGGACCGCACTCGGCGTGACGCTCACCGATTCGTCGAGCGGCAGCGGCGGCGCATCCACGACAGGCAGCAGCACGACGGGCGCCGATGGCGCCACCAACGGAGGCAAGTGAGATGGCAGTCGGATCCTTTTCCGCCGGATTGTCCGGCCTGAGTGCCAACCAGACGTACCTCAGCGTCATTGGCAACAACCTCGCCAACATCAACACGATCGGCTACAAGAGCAGTGCGGTGAGCTTCGCCGATCTCGTGAGCCAGACCGTTGGCGGCATGAGCATGAACCCCATGCAGGTGGGTCTCGGCACCGTGACCAGCTCCATCTCGCCGGTCTTCAGCCAGGGGCCGATCGAGAGCACGCGCGAGTCCACCAACGTCGCCATCCAGGGCAACGGCTTCTTCATCGTCAACAACGGTGACGGCAACGCGTACACGCGCGCGGGCAACTTCTCGTTCAACGCGGATGGCGAGCTCGTGACGCCCGACGGATGGCGCGTGCAGGGCTACACCGGACGCGACCCGGTGACGGGAGACATCATCACCACGGGCATGCCCGGCGACATCATCGTGCCTCCAGGCGTGCTGCGCGCGCCGGAAGCGACAACGAACGTGCGGACGCTGATCAATCTCGATCGCGATGCGCCGGTGACGGGCGACGTGAACTTCACCACGCCCATCAAGATCTACGACGCCGTCGGCGCCTCGCACGTGGTGACCGTCTCGTTCGAGAAGACGGGGCCAGGCGCGTGGACGTACACGGCGACGGTGCCGGAAGCCGACGTCAACGGCGGCTCGGGTGAGTTCCAGCTCGCCACCGGTACGCTCACATTCGACGGAACGGGCCGCTTGACGGCGCCGACGACCGACATCACGTTCACGGCGCCGCCGACGTGGGCCAACGGGGCGATCGGGACCAACATCACGTGGGACATCACGCCCCCGCCGACCGATTCGCCGTCGATCACGAGCTATGCGTCGGCCTCCGGCACGTCGTCGATCATGCAGAACGGGTCGGAGGCGGGTGAGATCAGCAGTCTGTCGGTCGATGCCGAGGGCCGCATCATCGCGATGTTCGGCGCGGGCCAGACCGTGGCCGTCGGACAGATCGCGCTCGCGAACTTCAACAACCCGAAGGGACTCGTGAAGCTGGGAGCCAATCGCTACGGCGAGAGCCAGGCTGGCGGCATCCCCAACATCGGCACGGCGGGTACCGGTGGCCGCGGCACGCTGATGGGCAGCTCGATCGAGCAGTCCAACGTCGACATCGCGACGGAGTTCACCCAGATGATCCTCGCGCAGCGGGGATACCAGGCCAACTCGCGCACGATCACCGTGTCCGACGA
>CAYRAE010000497.1:0-2776 GCA_964422175.1 uncultured Luteitalea sp.
GTGGGCTTGACGGTGATCTCGAAGCTGCGCCGCGACCCGAACATCTTCTGGAACGCGCCGAGCGGAATCACGACGAAGTCGTCCTGCGAGTTGCCGAACAGGCTGCCCTTCCGTTCGTTCACGCCGACCACGCGGAAGTGGACGCCGTTGACCATGATGGTCTGATCGATGGGATTGCGGCCCTTGAACAGCTTCGTGGCGGTTTCGGTGCCCAGATACGCGAGCGGGCGCGAGCGCTGGATCTCGATGCGGCTGATCGTGCGGCCGCGTTCGGCCTCGTAGCCGCCGAACTGGTCGTAGTCGGCAGACACGCCGCGCACGTTCACGTTCTCCACGGTCACGTTCCTGAACGAGACGTTCGCGCCGCTGCTCGACTGCGCCATCACGGCGTCGATCGTGCCGCCCGTCGCCTTGATCGCGCGGAGATCGACGAGCGACACATCAGGGTTCCGGCGGCGCGCTTCTTCTTCCTCGTCCTCGTTGGCGATGACACCGACACGCGAAATCTGGAACGTGCCGACGCCGACCTCCGAGATGATCGTGTCGGCGACGTACCCGTTCATGCCCTGGATGAGCGACACGACGGCGATGATCGACGTCACCGCCACCACGTTGCCGAGCACCATCATGAACGACCGGAGCTTGTTGGCCCAGATCGACGAGAGCGCCAGGCCGACCGCGTCGAGGAACTTGTTCATGAGGCGACGTTACGACTTCTTCTTCGCCGCGTCGGCGCCGAGCCGCACGGCATCGCCATCCTGGAGATCGCGCACCGAGTTGAACGGTCCGGTGATCACCTGATCGCCGGCCTTCACGCCGCTCAGCACCTCGAAGTAGCGTTCGCCGGCGATTCCCGTCTGCACGGGCACGAACTCGGCGTTCTTGTCGCGCAGCACGAACACGCCTTCGGTCTCCTTGCGGGTCTGGCCTTCCGGCAGGTCGGCGGGCGTTGCCGGCGTCGGGGCCTTCTTCTTGCCGTCCTGCTTCGGCGGACGCACGATGGACCCCGAGGCGTCGTACACGAGATCACGTACGGCCATCGCCTGAATCGGCACCGCGACGGCCTTGGAGCGTCGCGCCGTCTCGATCTCGGCCGAGCACGTGAAGCCAGGACGAACTTCGTCGATCGTCTCGTCGAGCTGCACGGTGACCTTGAAGTTCGTGGCCGACTGGCCCGCGCTCGACGAGGCGGCGGTCGTCTGGATCGGGCTGTTGCCGATCTCGGTAACCTTGCCCGTGTACGACTTGCCCGGCAGCGCGTCGATCGTGACCTTCGCGACCTGGCCGATGCGCACCGACGGAATGTCGGTCTCGTCCACTTCGACTTCGGCCTCGATGATCGACATGTCGGCGATCGTCAGCAGCACCGTTCCGGCGTTGTTCATCGTGCCGATGACGACGGTCTCGCCTTCTTCGATGTTGCGGCGCGACACGATGCCGTCGATGGGCGATTCGATGCGCGCGCGACTCAGGTTGTACTGCGCCTGGTTGAGCGCCGCGCCTTCCTGCCTGATGCGCTGCTCCTGCGTCCGGATGTCCTGCTCGCGCTGGCGCAGTTCGGCTTCGCGGACCGTCACCTGGTTGCGCGCCTGATCGAGCGCCTGCCGCGTGGTGAGCTGCTGCGCCCACAGCTCCTCCTGCCGCTTCAGGTCCGATCGCGACAGGTCGAGGTTGTCGCGCGCGGTCAGGATCGCGAGGCGCTGCTGTTCGAGCTGCGATCGCGCGGCCTGCTGGCCTGCCTGTCCCGACTGCACGGCCGACGCGAGGTTGCGCGGGTCGATCTGCATCAGGAACTGGCCGCGCTTCACGCGGTCGCCCTCCTCGACCGACAACTGCGTGACGCGTCCCATGTTGTCGGCGCTGATGTTGACGGTGCGCTTTGCCTGGATCTTGCCGGACGCCGTGACGATCGCCGTCAGGTCGCGCGTCTGCACGGCCTCGACGGTGACTTCCTTACCGGTGTCCTTGCGGAATGCGAAGTTGGCGTAGGCGAGGCCCGCGGCGATCGCCACCACCACGGCGGCGCCGAGCCACCGCTTGGTCGAACGTGTCATCTTCCCCCCATTACCGCTTTGATGGCCGCGACGGCCAGACCGATGAGGACGTACAGCACGAAGAACCCCCCTGCCACCGATGTCCACTTCCGGCGGTAGGCGGCGGCCACGCCGATGGCGAGGACCACGAGATACCAGACCCAGAACAGGTCCACGAAGCCCAGCACGGACGCGAGGACCGATCCCTCGGCGAGATTCGGGAAGAACACGCCGAGGTTCGTCGCGCTGGCCATGGACTGGCGCTGGTAGTTGATCGGGATCGTGAACAGCAGGCCCAGCAGGCTGATGATGCCCGCGTGCGCGACGACGGAGAGCACCGTCGTGTACTTGCTCTCGCCGCCCATCACCGTGAACGCGCCGTACAGGACGCCCGCGATGACGAGGGTGAAGATGGGGCCCATGATCAGGATCGAGACACCCTGAATCGCCGCCGCATAGTTGGCAAACTGCTGGATGCCCGCGTACTGCTGTTCCGTGACCGTCCGTCCCCAGGCCTCCGAGCCGGCCACTGCCTGGTCCACGTAGGCCGCCTTGCCGACGTCAGTGGAGAGGAACAGCGCGAAGAGGCCCGCCGACAGGACCGTTGTGAGGACCAGGACGTCCAGCCACCGCGGCGCCGCGACAATCCGCGCCATCGTCTCGCCGGGCGAGACCACCACACCGATGACGCGCTGCACGAACGAGAGCGGCTGTGCCGCTGGTGTCGATTCCTGAGTCATGGG
>CAYRAE010000498.1:0-2772 GCA_964422175.1 uncultured Luteitalea sp.
CCGAGTACTCGCGAGAGTCGCGCCACATCCCGGCGGTACTCCGGCCCATCGTCCATGCCAAGGAGGAAGTTCGCTCCCCTGTTGATGCGCTGGATGGCATCGCCGTAAGGCCCGACGCTGAAGACGTCCTGACGCTCGAGGACGTCGCGCACGTCGGCCATGCGCGTGATGATCGCCAAACGGCCGAGCACGAACGTCGGCATGTGCGCGCGCAGGTCGTCGAAGAGCGCGTCGGGGCGGGAGGCGAGCCAGTCGCGCAGCAGCTCGAACCTGGAGCGCGCTGTCCCGTCGGCGACCACTGACCGCACGGAACGGTACTCGTGCAGAAACGACATGGACGGTGGGTGGAACAGATCAGAAAACGCCGGGCGCGCGCGAACTGCACACCCGTTCGCCCCCCGATTCGAGCGACTCCTCCCTTCCCTGGTGCGGCACGCATCACAGCTCGCGCACCGGCGTGCCGATCCGGTCGTATCCTGTGAGCATGCGTTCACCCCTACTTCTCGCAGTACCGGCCCTGGCCGTGCTCGCTGGCGGTTGCTCAGGGAGCGGCTCGTCCACGACACCAGCCGCGCCCGCCGAGGTCGCGACGGCAGCGCTCGGCACGTTCGGCATCGACACCGGCCACATGGACCCGGCCGTGAAACCGGGCGACGACTTCTTCCGCTACGTCAACGGCAAGTGGCTCTCGACGTTCGAGATCCCGGCAGACAAGGCACGCTACGGCGCGTTCGATGCCCTGGCCGACAAGTCGGAAGCCGACGTCAGGACCGTGGTCGAGGGACTCGCCGCAGAGAAGCCCGCCGCAGGCACGACGGCCGCCAAGGTCGCCGACATGTACTCGAGCTGGATGGACGAAGCCGCCATCGAGGCGCGCGGCATCACGCCATTGCAGCCGTACCTGGACCGCATCGCGGCCGTGACGGACACGGCCGGCGTGCTCGCGCTGATGGCCACGACGGACTTCAACGCGCCGTTCGGCCTCGGCATCGAAGCCGACCCGCGCGATCCAACGAAGTACGCCATCTGGGCAGGCCAGGGCGGACTCGGCATGCCCGATCGCGACTACTACCTCGGCAAGGACGCGTCCTTCGAGCGGTACCGCGCGGCCTACAAGACGTACGTCACGCGCATCTTCGAACTGCTCGGCGATCCGGCGCCAGCCGCGTCGGCAGACACCGTCATCTCCCTCGAAACGCGCATCGCGCGTGTGCACTGGCCGCAGGCGGCGCTGCGCGACGTGAGCAAGGCGATCAAGCCCATGCCGTTCGCCGACTTCGTCAAATACGCACCCGGCGTCGCATGGGACACGTTCCTGCCCGGGCTCGGCCTGCCGGCGACGCCCGAGGCCATCGTCGCGTACGGCGACACCTCGGTGCGCGACGGCGCGGCGCTGGTCGCCAGGGAACCCGTTGCTGCCTGGAAGAAATACCTCGCCTTCCACATCGCGTCGGACAATGCCGCGCACCTGCCGAAGGCATTCGACGATGCGAGCTTCGAGTTCTTCGGCAAGACGCTGCGTGGCGTCCAGGCCAAGCGCGATCGCTGGAAGCGAGGAATGACGCTGCTCGACCAGCAGATCGGCGAAGGCGTCGGCCAGGTTTACGTCGCCCGCTTCTTCCCGCCCGAGAACAAGGCGCGCATGGAAGCGCTCGTCGCCAATCTGCAGAAGGCTCTCGAAGGCCGCCTGAAGACGCTGACGTGGATGGACGATGCCACGCGCGCCGAGGCACTGAAGAAGCTCGGCACGTTCGAAGCCCGTATCGGCTACCCGAACAAGTGGCGCGACTACTCCGCCATGCGCATCGAAGCCGGCAGGCACTTCGAGAACATCGTCAACGCGCGGACGTTCGAGTGGGAACGCCAGGTGAAGCGGCTCGGCGAGCCCGTGGATCGCGAGGAATGGCACATGAACCCGCAGACCGTGAACGCGAGCTACAACCCGCTGATGAACCAGATCACGTTCCCTGCCGCGATCCTGCAGCCGCCGTTCTTCGACGTGCACGCCGACGCGGCGGTGAACTACGGTGCCATCGGCGGCGTGATCGGCCACGAGATCGGACACGGCTTCGACGATCAGGGTCGCTCGTTCGACGAGGCGGGCCGCACGCGCAACTGGTGGACGCCGGAGACCGACTCGCGCTTCCGCGCGGCGACCACGCGGCTCGGCGAGCAGTACGGCAAGTACTGTCCCGTGCCGAACGGCTGCATCAACGGGCAGCTCACGATGGGCGAGAACATCGGCGACCTGGGCGGCCTGACGATGGCGTACACGGCGTACACGCTGTCGCTCGACGGCAAGGAGGCGCCGGTGATCGACGGCTTCACGGGCGACCAGCGGTTCTTCCTCGCGTGGGGGCAGGTGTGGCGATCGCTCGGGCGCGAGGACGATACGCGTCAGCGCCTGGTGACCGATCCCCATTCGATGCCCGAGTTCCGCACCAACGGCGTCGTGCGCAACATGGACGAGTGGTACGCGGCGTTCAAGGTCGAACCCGGCGACGCGCTCTTCCTGCCGGTCGACGAACGCGTGCGAATCTGGTAAGCCCTCGCGCACCTATCAGGCGGCAGCGCAGACCTTCAACTCGCGGGCGGGGGCATCGGCGCCCCCTGCGGCTTCATCCGGTACTCCTTCGGCGGCTCCATACCGAGCAGGTGGCGTACGAAGTAGTCCCATCGACGGCGCATCACGTACGCGCCGTCGGCGCCATAGCCGTGGCGCTGGCTGGGAAGCAGCAGCAGGTCGAAGTCCTTGTTGGCCTTGATGAGCGC
>CAYRAE010000499.1:0-2763 GCA_964422175.1 uncultured Luteitalea sp.
CGACGTTCTCCAGGACAGGAACACCGAATAGAACGCCAGGAACTCCGGCGGAGGGGGGCTCGGATCCCATGCGTTCAGCGTGTGGTCGTAGTCCAGCACGATCACCAGACCCCCGGGCTTGGCCGCACGCGTCATCGCTCGGACGGCGGCGAGCGGATCCGCGATCCACTGCAGCGTGCGCGCGGACGTCACCACGTCGAAGCGCGCGTCGCTGGACAGGTCCGTCGCCTCGGCTCGCGCAAAGGACAGATTCGTGAACGCTGCGTATCTGGCGTGAGCGCTGTCGATCAGTCCTTGATCCCGGTCCACGCCAACGACGATGCCGTCGGGACCGACAGCCTCCGCGATGCCGCAGGTGATCGCGCCGGTACCGCACCCGACGTCGAGCACGGCCATCCCGGGCGCGAGAAGTTCGGCGAGTCTCCGGTGGTCGCTCGACAGCCGTCGACGATCGAGGATGCGCCGATCCGACTGCTGCTGTTGGTTACCCATGGTCTCGCCAGGATCGCACGCGCTTCACCTCACCCGTCCCGCCGCGCTGACGCGATCACGTCATGGTGCAGAGTACGCGACTCCCTTCGCGTAGCTCAGTCACCGCGCGGGGCGATGACCGGGTTCACGCGGTGCTCCCCCATGTCACGTTCGGAACAGCGCCAACGCACACGCCGCCGCTACGATTCGATGCGGGGGATCGAGTGCTTCATCAGTTCATTGTCACCAACAGGGAAGACATCATCAGGAGGTGCAGGGCCAAGGAGGCCATGCGGGCGGTGTCATCGCCCGAGGGCGGGATCGATCACGGCGTGCCCGTGTTCCTGGATCAACTGAGCGACGCCCTGCGCCTCGGGCGGGTGACGAACCCGGAGATCGGCACGAGCGCGATCAAACACGGCCGCGACCTCCTGCTCGAGGGATTCACCGTCGCGCAGGTGGTCCACAACTACGGCGATGTCTGTCAGGCGATCACCGACCTGGCCATGGAACTGCACGCACCGATCAGCACCGCCGACTTCCGGACGCTCAACAGATGCCTGGACGATGCCATCGCGGAAGCCGTGACCGAGTACGGACGGGAGCGACGCCAGGCAGACATGGATGGCATGTCAGCGCGCGAGAGCGAGCAGATGGGGTTCTTCGCCCATGAACTCCGGAACCTGCTGAACACCGCGCTCATGGCGTTCGACGTCCTGCAGACCGGAGGCGTCGGCATCGCCGGCAGCACCGGCGCCGTGCTCCGGCGCAGTCTCCTCGCCTCGCGCACGCTCATCGTGCACTCGCTCGCGGAGGTTCGGCTCACGCAGGGCATCCAGCATCGAGAGCGATTCCTCCTTGCCGGCTTCATCGAGGACGTCGTGTCGGCCGCCAGGCTGGATGCCGACGCGCGTGGCATCACACTGGCCGTCGTGCCCGTCGAGGATGGCGTCGCGATCGATGCCGATCGGCAGGTCCTCGCGGCGGTCGTCGGAAACCTCCTGCAGAACGCCTTCAAGTTCACGCGACCCCGGACGACAGTCACCCTCAGGGTCGGTGCCAGTGTCGAGCGCGTCGCCATCGAGATCCAGGACGAGTGCGGCGGGCTGAGCGCGGATATCAACGGGCTCTTTCGCGCCTTCGAGCAGCGCAACGCGGATCGCACGGGGGTCGGAATCGGCCTGGCCTTCTGCCGACAGGGTACTGAAGCCAACGACGGGCGGATCTCCGCGCGCACGCTTCCCGGCGAAGGATGCGTCTTCACTGTCGATCTGCCCCGGTGTCCGGCTCCCGTTGCCGACGCCGTTCCGTGAGCGCGTCACTGCCCGGGCCGAGTGGGCCAGGGTGGCGCGTGCCGGTCCAGGGGATACGAGAACATGAACAGCGAAACAGCACACCGGAGCGAGGAAGCGACGCGACAGCAACACGAGCGTGAGCGGCAGATTGCCGAGCGCGCCCGTGAGGCTGCCGAGGCGACGCGCGTGGAAGCCGAAGACGGTCGTCGGGCTGTCGCAGACGAGGTGAACGGGACGATCGAGACGATGGCGACCATCCTGAAACGGATGGAAGCCCTCGAAGCGCTCCGACGACGCGCGTGACGCGCCCCGGTCGCCGTTGACAGACGTCGCACCCGAGTCATAGTCTGATGCCTCGTCTATTGATGTATCAGGGTTCACCATGCGAAACAGGACATCGCTCGGCTCCGAGATCCTTCCCGGCACGCTCGACGTCCTCATCCTGAAGGTCGTGGCCGACGCGCCCGCGCACGGGTACGCGATCGCGCGCCACCTCGAGCGCGTGTCGGGTGACGTCCTCCGTGTCGGCGAGAGCGCGCTCTACCCGGCACTGCAGCGACTGCTCGTCAACGGTTGGGTGAAGGCCGAATGGGGCGCGTCGGAGCTCGGACGCCGCGCGCGCATCTATCGCATCACGCCGTCGGGCAGGAAGCGACTCGCCCAGGAAGCCGCCGAGTTCGAGCGGTTGTCCGGCGTGATCAACGCGATTCTGCAGGGCGCCTGATCCGCCCGCAGTCACTCATCGAGTGACAGCGGACGCATGGCGATGCGCGGCAGTGGAGGCGAGGCCATGTGGACGCGACTGTTGAACAAGCTCCGGTTCCTGCGACGCGATGATGACGGTCTCGATCGTGTGCTGGACGAGGAGCTCGACTTCCATCGCGCGATGCTCGAGCGTGACGGTGTGCGCGACGGCCTCGATCCCGCCGTGGCAGCGCGCGACGCCCGCCGTCGTCTTGGCAGCCTCGCCGTCGTCTTGGCAGCCTCGCCGTCGCGC
>CAYRAE010000500.1:0-2763 GCA_964422175.1 uncultured Luteitalea sp.
CTCGTGGTCGAAGACGAATCCGAGCTTCGCCAGACCATCGCCGAGTCGCTCACCGAGCAGGGGTTCGTCGTGGCCCAGAGCCCCGACGGCGCCGACGCGCTCGATCGGCTCAAGGGCTTCGCATACGACGCGATCGTCATCGACCTCCGGTTGCCCGACGCCGACGGTCTCGATGTGCTCGACGCCGCCGTCGCTCGCTACCCCGACATCCTGCCCGTGATGGTCACCGGATTCGGTGGCGTCACCGAGGCCGTGTCGGCCATGCGCCGCGGGGCCATCGACTTCCTGATCAAGCCGTTCCAGTTGTCGCAGCTCGCCCGCGTCCTGGCCACCGCGCTCGAACAGCGCCGCCTGCGCGAGGAGAATGCGGATCTGCGCGCCCAGTTGCGCGATCGCTACAGGTTCGACAGCGTCATCGGCCACAGTTCGGCGATGCGGCACGTCTTCTCCACGCTCGAGCTCGTGGCGCCCATGAACAGCACGGTCCTGATCCAAGGCGAGACCGGGACCGGCAAGGAGCTCATCGCGCGGACGATCCACCACAACAGTCCCCGGTCGGACCAGCGCTTCGTCGCGTTCAACGCGGCGGCGATTCCCGAACCGCTGGCCGAGGCCGAACTCTTCGGCCATGCCAAGGGGGCGTTCACGGGCGCGGTGCAGGCCCGGATTGGCCGCTTCGAGCTCGCGCATCGCGGCACGCTGTTCATCGACGAAGTCGCGCTGATGACGCTGCCGATGCAGGCCAAGCTGTTGCGCGCGCTGCAGGAGAAGGAAATCGAGCGTGTCGGCGAGAGCCGTTCGATCAAGTTCGACGCCCGGATCATCGCGGCGAGCAATCTCGACCTCAAGAAGATGGTGAAGGACGGGACATTCCGCGAGGACCTGTACTACCGGCTGCACGTCATCCCCATCACCCTGCCGCCGCTGCGCGACAGGAAGGAAGACATTCCGCTGCTGGCACGGCACTTCGTACAGAAATCCTGCCGCAACAACAACCTGCCGCCTCGCACCCTCACCCAGGACGCCATGCGGGCGCTCATGAACTACAGCTGGCCGGGCAACATCCGCCAGTTGGAGAACGCCGTCGAGCATGCCGTGGCGATGACCGGACAGGATTCGGAGGTCCAGGCGCGCGCGCTGCCAGAGGACGTCTCCGCCCCGGCCGCGTCCCTGATGATGCCGAGCGTGGCCATCCCGGACGAGGGCATCAATTTCACGCAGGTGGTGTCGCAGCTCGAACGCGAATTGATCGTGCGCTGCCTCGAGAAGACCGGCGGCAACAAGCGGCAGGCCGCTCGCCTGCTTCAGCTCAGTCGCACCACGCTCATCGACAAGCTGAATCGCCTGAACGTCGCCGCGCCACCGGAAGACATCTCCGCAACGGCCTGACGTCCCTCGTTCCCTGCTGCTGCTCGTCGTCGACGTCGTCGGTGCTTCTGGAGAACTCCTAGCGGGCCGGGACGCGAAGTTCCGCGACGTTCGGACTCACGAACCGCAGACTGCCGCCGTTGAGATGCGCGAGCGTACGCGCGGCGGTCAATCCCAGACCCACGGCACCGTCTCGCGTGGTCATGAACGGTCGGAAATACTCCTCATGACGTGACAGGTCGATGCCGGCCCCCGTGTCGGCCACGGTGAGCACGAGCAGATCGCCGTCGCGCCCGTAGGCGATGCGTACCGTGGGGTCCGGCCGGCCGCTCACCGCCTGTTCGGCATTGAGCACGAGATTGACGAGTACCTGCTCGAAGTGCTGCGAGTCCATCCGCGCAGTGGCCGCGGCCTCGGTGGTCGGCTCGACGTGGACCGCCACGCGCGCCCGGGCCAGGTGATACCGCCGAAGATTGAGCGCGCGGTCGATGCTCTTCGCCACGTCTGTCGCTGGTGCGGCCTCATCGCGCCGCGCGTAGTTCATGAGTTCCCGCAACAGGCTGGAACACCGCACGGCCTGCCCGTGAATCCGCTGCAGCTTGTGGGCCACGTCGTCGGAGATGCCGGGTCGCGACGCGATGATCTCGCCGAGCCCGCCGATCACCTGGAGCGCGTTGTTGATCTCGTGCGTCACGTTGGGAAGCACCACTTCCAGCGTGATCAGCCGATTGGCAAGGACGATGTCTGCGGGGCTCAGCTCGCGAGCGGGAGAACCCGGCCTTTCGCGGGTCAGGGACGACGGATCGGAAGTGGACACAACGCTCCTTGTCGGCCGCCCATACTACCTCAAGCCGCCGCCAGGCGGGCCGATTAGCCGTCCATGAGTCGTGGTGCACTGTCGGCCATGACCGCATCGCCGCCGGCGATGCGGATCGCGGACCATCCCTGGCTGCGCCCGGACGATCTCTCCATCCCCATGCTCCCGGACCAGGCACAGCGCGTTCTCGCCCTGGTAGCCGAGCCCGACGTCACCATCGCCACACTCGCGGCGGTGGTCAGCAAGGATCCCGTCCTCGCCTCGCGCGTGCTGGGGATGGCCAATTCCGCGCTGTACGGTGCCATGTCGTCGCTGAAATCGGTGTCCGACGCCGTCGTGCGACTCGGAACGCGGACGGTGCGCAACGTGGTGGTGACGGTGTCCATGCAGTCGCAGGTCAAGTCGCCGGACACCTACGGCACTGAAGGCGCGTCGTTCATGGAACACGCCGTCGGCACGGCCTACGTGGCCCACCTCATCGCCGAGCACGTGCGCGCCGACGTCAACGAGGCATTCCTGTGTGGCCTGCTGCACGACATCGGCAAGCTCGTGATCCTGAAGACGGCGCACCAGTACCA
>CAYRAE010000501.1:0-2760 GCA_964422175.1 uncultured Luteitalea sp.
CGCCTCGAGCACCACATGAGCGAGGCGGAGACGGATCGGCTGTCTGCCTCTCTCGGACACCCGGAGCGCGATCCGCACGGCGATCCCATCCCGTCGGCCGGTGAAGCGCCGGACGATCTCGGCGCGCCGCTGACGTCGCTCGCGCCGGGACGGACGGCCAGCATCTCGCACCTCGAAGACGAACCGGCGACGATTTTCAGTGCGCTCGTGGCTCATGGGCTGCGCCCCGGCCTGACCGTCTCCGTCGCGCGCGCGTCCGCCGACGCGCTCGACCTGCACGTGGACGGTCGCGCGCTCACGCTGCCCGTCACGCTCGCGGGCAACGTCTTCGTCACGCACGAGCAGGAGTCGTTGGTGGACGAGGACACGATGCCGCTCTCCGACGTGCCGCACGACGAGGAAACGTACGTCGTATCGCTGTCGCCCGCGTGCCAGGGCTTCACACGACGGCGGCTGCTCGACCTCGGGTTCACGCCGGGCACGCGTGTCAGGCCCGTGCTCGAGAGCTTCGCCGGCGATCCCCGCGCCTACCGGGTCCGCGGAACGACAGTCGCCCTCAGACACGATCAGGCGCGGCACGTCACGGTCAGAGCGCAGGACGGAGGACGAAGGACGGAGGAAGGGCGTGAGCCAATGGCCGACGGCCGATGGCCGATGGTGGAAGGCCGAAGGCCGACGGCCGACGGCCGAACCCGTCGTGCGGAGAATCGGTCATGAGTCGCTCGTCTGCGCACGACTGTGAGGCGTGTCCGGTGGCCGTCGAACTGGCGCCGATGGGGTTCGACGTCGCGACAACCGATCGGGTGATCGCGCTGGCGGGCAATCCCAACACCGGCAAGAGCACCCTGTTCAATGCGCTGACGGGGCTGCGACAGCACACGGGGAACTGGCCTGGCAAGACGGTGACGCGTGCGGAAGGCGCGTTCTCCTACGGAGGCGTGCGCTACAAGATCGTCGACCTGCCGGGCACGTACTCCCTGCTCTCCGCGTCGCAGGATGAGGAGGTCGCGCGCGACTTCATCCTCTTCGGGCAGCCGCACTGCACGGTGGTCGTGACCGATGCGAGCGCGCTCGAGCGCAACCTGAATCTCGTGCTCCAGGTGCTGGAGATCACCGATCGCGTGGTGGTGGCCGTGAACCTGATGGACGAAGCGCGCCGGAAGGGCATCGAGGTGGACACCCGGAGCCTGGCGCGCGATCTCGGCGTGCCCGCCATCCCCATCGTCGCGCGGACCGGTGAGGGGATGCACGCGCTACTGACCGCAGTGGACGGCGTGGCGAGCGGCGCGATCGCCACGACGCCGCTGCGCGTGGTGGGCACTCCCGAGTTCGAACACGCCGTCACCGAGTTGATGGGGCAGGTGGAGGCGGCGGCGCCGGGCGTGCCCAACAGCCGATGGCTGGCCATCCGTCTGCTCGACGGTGACGCACGCGTGGAAGAGGCGCTGCGCAGCGGCGAACTGGTGCGCATGGTGGCGCGTCAGCAGCAGCGCGACGTGCGCTTCAGCCGGCAGATCGCGCTGGAGGGTGCGCAGTGAACACGTCACACCAACCGACGGCCGACGAGGTGCTCGCGCGAGCGCGAGACCTGCGACGTCAGCTCGGAGGCGGTTTCCGCGAGGAAGCCGTGAAGTCCCTCTACGCGGAGGCCGAGCGCGTGGCGCGCCGCGCGGTGGACGATGACAACGACGCGCGCGCGTTCCGTCTCGACGCCCGCATCGATCGGCTGGTCACCTCGCCGGTGCTGGGCCTGCCGATCATGCTCGTCCTCCTGTCGGTGGTGTTCTGGCTGACGATCGCCGGCGCCAACGTCCCGTCGGCGATGCTCGCCAGCGGCCTGTTCTGGATCGAGGACCAGGCGGTGGCGCTCTTCGACGCGCTGGGCGTGCCGTGGTGGATCACGGGGTTCGTGTGGCGCGGCGTGTATCGCGGACTCGCGTGGGTGGTGAGCGTGATGCTGCCGCCGATGGCGATCTTCTTCCCGCTCTTCACGATCTTCGAAGACCTCGGCTACCTGCCGCGCGTGGCGTTCAACCTGGACTTCCTCTTCAGGCGCGCCGGCGCGCACGGCAAGCAGGCGCTGACGATGGCGATGGGGTTCGGCTGCAACGCGGCAGGCGTGATCGCGACGCGCATCATCGACTCGCCGCGCGAGCGGCTCGTGGCCATCCTCACCAACAACTTCGTGCCGTGCAACGGGCGCTTCCCCACCCTCATCATGCTCGGCACGATCTTCGTGGGCGCATCCTTCTCGCCGGCCTTCGCGTCGATTGCCGCGGCGGGAGCCGTGGTCGGCGTCGTGGTGCTCGGCATCGGCTTCACGCTCCTCATGTCGTGGATCCTCTCGCGCACGATCCTGCGCGGCGAGGCGTCGACGTTCACGCTGGAACTGCCGCCGTATCGCCGGCCGAACATCGGCCGCATCATCTACACGTCGATCATCGATCGGACGCTGTTCGTGCTGTGGCGCGCGATGTGGACCGCCGCGCCGGCCGGAGCGGTGATCTGGCTGCTCGCCAACATCCACTGGGGCGATCGCACGCTCGTGGCGGTGATCGCGGGATGGCTGGATCCGCTCGGCCATGCGGTCGGTCTCGACGGCGTCATCATGCTCACGTACATCATCGCCATTCCCGCCAACGAGATCGTCGTGCCCACGATGGTGATGGCGTATCTCGGCACCGGCATGATGACCGACATGACGAGCCTCGACGACCTGCGTCGTCTCCTCGTCGATCAACAGGGCTGGACGCTGCTGAC
>CAYRAE010000502.1:0-2759 GCA_964422175.1 uncultured Luteitalea sp.
ACCTGCACGTGCCGCTGCGCCGGCTCGTCGAACGTCGAGCTGATCACCTCGCCGCGCACCGAGCGCTGCATGTCGGTGACTTCCTCGGGGCGCTCGTCGATGAGCAGCACGATGAGGTACACCTCGGGATGATTCGCCGTGATGCTGTTGGCGATGTTCTGCAGCAGCATCGTCTTGCCCGTGCGCGGCGGTGCGACGATGAGGCCGCGCTGCCCCTTGCCGATGGGCGCCATCAGGTCGAGCACGCGCGCCGAGAGGTTGTCTCCGGCGGTCTCGAGTGTGATGCGCTCCTGCGGGTAGAGCGGCGTGAGGTTCTCGAAGAACACCTTCCCGCGCGTGCGCTCGGGCGGCTCGAAGTTGACCGCCTCCACCTTGATCAGCGCGAAGTAGCGTTCGCCTTCCTTCGGCGGCCGGATCTGCCCGCTCACCGTGTCGCCGGTGTGCAGATCGAACTTGCGGATCTGCGACGGCGAGACGTACACGTCGTCTGGGCCGGCCAGGTAGTTGTAATCAGGTGCGCGCAGGAACCCGAATCCGTCGGGCAACACTTCGAGCACGCCTTCGGAGAACAGCATGCCGCTCTTCTCCGCGCGGCCGCGCAGGATCTCGAAGATCAGATCCTGCTTGCGCAGGCCCGTGGCGCCGGGGATGTCGAGATCCTTGGCCACCTGCGTGAGCTCCTGCACGCTCATCTCCTTGAGCGTGGACAGGTTCACCACTTCGGCGTCGGACCCGCCCATGCGCGCCTCGATCGCCTCGTAATCCTCCTCGGGCGCGGGACGATGGCCGGGCGGATGCGGCTCCTGCGACTGATGGCGGTCGCCACGACGGCCATCACCGCGGCGCTGTCCGCGCTTGCGGCCTTCGCCTTGCCGGCCATGCTGCCGGCCCTGCTGCTGACGATGCTGCTGCGGGGGCCTGCCGTTGGCGGGAGGAGCCGGGGGAGTGTCGGTGGTAGACGGCGGGGCCGCTACGGGGGCGTCAGCAGGCGGACGATTGTGGTCCACAGGTTTTCCAGTCCTTCGCCGGTGAGCGCCGACACTGGCGTCACCGGGGTGTTCAACGATGTTTCCCATGCACGTAGATTGCGCACCCGCTCGGTGCGCGACAGTTTGTCGATCTTGGCGGCCACCACATGGGTCGCCAGGTTCATGGTCGAGAGCCAGTCCCAGGCGTTGACGTCCTGGACCAGTCCCGGGTGGCGCGCATCGACGATGAGCAACGCGCCCGACGGGCCGTGCCCCCCGCCATCACCGGGATTGCCGGTGCCGGGGGCTGGCCTGCCGAAGTACATCGACGTGAGTCCGGCAAACTGCTCGGCCGAGGCCTCACCGCCTCTCGCGTAGCCATATCCCGGGAGATCCACCAGGAAGAAGCGCGCGAGGTCGCGGTGGCCGTACTCCACCGCATAGACGTTCAATTCCCGCGTCTTGCCGGCCGCCGCGCTGGTCCGCGCCACGCGCGATCGCGTCAGCGCGTTGATGAGCGTGGACTTGCCGACGTTCGAGCGGCCCACCAGGGCCAGTTGCGGAGCGGACTCACGCGGCAGGTCCGCGGCGCTCACGGCGCTGCGGACGAACCGGACCGGTACGGATCTCAAGGTGAATCGGTCAGTGCGTGATCGCGTCGTCGATCACCGCGGGTTCGACGGCCGCGTCGGCGGCGGCCGGCAACACCGGCGGCAGCGGACTTTCGAGCGCGATCTTCAGCACGTCGTCCATGGCTTCCACCATGTAGACGTCGAGCGTGTCGAGCACGTTCTTCGGGATGTCCGCCAGGTCCTTCTCGTTGTCCTTCGGCAGGATGAGTGTCGTGACGCCCGCGCGATGGGCCGCGAGCACCTTCTCCTTGACGCCGCCAATCGGCAGCACCTTGCCCCGCAGCGTGATCTCGCCGGTCATGGCCACGTCCTTGCGGGCGGGCACGCGCGACAGCGCGGAGATCATCGCCGTCGCCATGGTGATCCCCGCAGACGGACCGTCCTTCGGGATCGCCCCTTCCGGCACGTGCACGTGCACGTCCATGTTCTTGTAGAACTCGGTGGGCAGGCCGTACAGGTCGACACGCGATCGCACGAAGCTCATCGCGGCCTGCGCCGATTCCTGCATCACGTCGCCCAGCTTGCCGGTGAGCGTGAGCCGTCCCTTGCCCGGCATCAGCGTCGCTTCGGTGACGAGGATCTCGCCGCCGACTTCGGTCCACGCGAGCCCCGTCGCCACGCCCACTTCGTTGGCCTCTTCGGCCATCGTCGGACGGTACTTCGGCACGCCGAGATGGTGCGTGATGCGCTCGGACGTGATCTCCTCGAAGTAGTCGGCGCCGTCGACCACCACGCGGCGCGCCACCTTGCGGCACACCGACGAGATTTCGCGTTCGAGGTTGCGCACGCCGGCTTCGCGCGTGTAGCGCTGGATGATCGTGCGCAGCGCGTCCTCGGTGAAGACGATGTGCTTCTCGCTGAGGCCGGTGTTCTCCATGGCCTTGGGCGCGAGGAAGCGGCGCGCGATCTCGACCTTCTCCTGCTCGGTGTAGCCGGCCAGTTGCAGCACTTCCATGCGATCGCGCAGTGCCTGCGGGATCGTGTGCAGCACGTTGGCCGTGCAGATGAACATCACGTTCGAGAGGTCGTACTCGACGTCGAGGTAGTGGTCGAGGAACGCGTCGTTCTGTTCCGGATCCAGCACTTCGAGCAGCGCGGCCGACGGGTCGCCGCGGAAGTCCATCGACATCTTGTCGACTTCGTCGAGCAGGAAGACCGG
>CAYRAE010000503.1:0-2753 GCA_964422175.1 uncultured Luteitalea sp.
CCTTCCGGCACACGCCCGGGTACTCGCAGAACTGGCAGCGGAACGGGTTCTGCGGTTTCACGGGAAAGGCGCCCGACTCGATCGCATCGACGGCCTCCACGAACGCCCTCGCCTGCTCGTCGGCATCGTCTTGCGTGCCAACCGACTCGATCCAGGGCACCTCTTCGCGGAACGCCACGAAGCCGCTCGGCGCGATCGTCGCGGTGCGGCCGGCTTCCGCTTCCTGCTGGACGAGCGCGTGGGCATACACGCCGGGTTGCAGCGCCTGCGTCGGACGGCGGCCCGTCTTGTAGTCCACGACGCGGATCGCATGCGCGTCGGTCCAGTCGACGCGATCCACGCGTCCACGAATGTGTACCGTCCGCGTGCCTTCCGCCGATGGCAGGGTGACGGGCTGGTCGATCGGATGCTCGAGCGCGCGCGCACCAACGTCGCTGAAGTGCTCCGCCTCCACGCGCAGCATCTTCTCGATCACGCCGGGCGCGACAGCCGACCCGAGCAGACGCACGCGTTCGACGGCGCGATCGGCAGGTGGCAGATGACGAAGCGCCCGCTCGGCCACCGTCGCGAACACCTCGCGCGCGGCCGGCAAATCGTCGGGGCCGATCGCGGTCCTGCCCTGGCGCTGCCATTCCTCGAAGCACGCATGGAGCACGTCGTGCAGCAGGACGCCCGCGTCGCGCACGGGCAGACCCGGCTCGTCCTCCGCTTCGCCTTCGAGCGACAGGACACGGCTGGCGAAGTACTTGAACGGGCATTGCACGTACGTCTCCACCGACGTGACGCCGTAGCGATCCCCCGGCAGCGGCGCGGTCCTGCCCGGTTCGGCGGGCGCTGGGCGCGCGACGCGCCATGAGGCCCAGTCCTGTGCCTCGTCATCGAGAACCGGCGCACGCGGATACGCCGGCGTCGCGAGCAGCGCATCGTCGCCGGTCACCGGCATGTCGAGTTCGTCATCGGGGATCGGGACGCAGCGGTCGGTGCCGAATGCCTGCAGTTCGTCGAGCAACGACGAGGGACGCACCACCGCGTCCTGATCGAGCTCCGGGACTGACACGCCGACGGCCTGCGCCGGCAACGACAGGAGATCGGCAAAGCGCGCGCGCAGCGCCGCGGTCCTCGTGCGCTCCTCCGCCCAGTCGAGACGCTCGAGCATGAACGCGGGATAGAAGATCTCGCGCGCCGACGGCTCCGGCCATTCGCCTTCGAGCAATCCGACGATGCGTGCATGGTCGAAGGTGCCGAACGGCGCGGCGTCGGCGTCGATCACCTGTACACCGTCGTCGTTGCACGGCAGCGCGAAGGTTCGCTCCTCGATCCAGCGGCGGATCAGGGTGCACGTGTCGCGCGCCGGCACTGGCGTGGCGTCGTGCGCCGCGAGCGCGTTCTCGAGCTGTTCCAGCAGCAGGTTCAATGCCGCGCGCGTGCGCCTGGTGCGACTAGCCTCCGGGTCGCCGTCCTCCGGCGGGCGTTCGGCAGCCCGCCACGTTTCACGCAGGGCGCGCACGTGCGTTGCGCCGGGTCCAGCCTCCTCGAAGGGGGCCATGCGCGAGAGCCAAGCGCGCACGGCGCGGCCAACGTCGCGCGCCATGCGTTCCCTGCGCTGGATGTCCATCTGTCGACGACTCGGCGATCGCGATGTGGCGGATGCGCCGCCGGGTTCCGACGGCAACGGCACATCCATCAGTTCATCGAGCCGCGCGAGCGTCCCGAGATACCGATGCCCCGACAGCCATGTGTCGAAGGCGGCGATGTCCGCGCCGTCGATCGGCGTCCCATCGGCACGCCGGAGCCGTACGTGCGGTGAACGCAGCAGCGTGACGAGCGCGGCACGCGTGTACCCCGAGAGCGCCGCGTCCATCAGCAGGTCGAGTCCGGCCGCCCAGGGCTCGGCGGCCAGGGGCAGCGCGCCCGACGACTGGAACGGGATGCCCGAACCGCCAAGGACGGCCTGTGCGGCATAGAGGTATGGCAGTGGGCGGCGGAAGACGATCGCGCTTGTCGACGCGTCGGCGTCCCTGCGGGCCTTCACGCGACTCGCGTAAGCGATTACTTCCTCATCCCTGTCGCGGCACGCCACCCATCGACGCTCCGGCGACGAGACTTCCAGCATCGTCGCGGCGGGGCGCTGGCGAGCAATCCTGACGTCCAGGGCATCGGGCCAGAGGCGCCGCAGCCTGCCGAAGAGTCCCTGCGCGACACGACGCGTCGCCAGCACGTCGATGCGCCTGACGGCCGGCGCGCTTGCCAGCAGGCGCATGTCGACAGGCCAGAGACCGTTGGCGTCCGCGTGGTGATCGCCCACGGCGATGACGACGTGCGCGGGTCCCCACGGCCTGCCGCACGCACGAAGCGCCTCTCGCAGCGCGCCGTCGTCGAGGCCGTCGACAGCAGCGATCCGCGTGGCGAAGCGCGCGAAGGCGTCCTGGAGGAACCGCGACTGTTGCAGGAGCCGCGCGGCGCCGCGGTCCGTGTCGGCTTCGTCCTGCAACTGCGCGATGGCGCTCGCGAGCCACGTGACAACGTCGTGTCCGAGTCGATCGACGTGATCGTGGAATCGCAGCATTTCCGCCACAAGACCCGGCCGCAGCTGGAACGGCGGCGGACACGCGCGCGCGGCGTCGCGTGCGCTCGCGCCCATCAGCACTTCGCGTTCGAGTGGTGGCAGGCGGCGCGTATCGATGCGTGCGGTGCGGTGGCACGCGTCGTACACCTGATCGCGCGTCAACAGGCGGGGCATCGCCAGGGCGCGA
>CAYRAE010000504.1:0-2744 GCA_964422175.1 uncultured Luteitalea sp.
CTCGATGCCGCGGCCGCCTGATCGGCGGCTTCCTCGGCGAGGCTCGCTTCGGTGGTGCCTTCGGGGAGCATCTGCACGCCGATGCGCTTCTTGTCGGCGTCGATCGCCAGCACCTGGAACGTGCCTGCCGTGCCCACCTTGATGGTCCTGCGCCAGCCGTCGCGCTGCCCCGTCGGCGCGAAGGTCGACGCATGGGCCAGCGCTTCAACGCCCGGCTCCAATTCGATGAACGCCCCGAATTCCGCGATGCGCGTCACGCGTCCCGGCAGCACCTGTCCGATGGCGTACTCTTCCGCCACCTTCGTCCACGGGTCCTCGGCGAGCTGCTTGAGACCGAGCGCGATCTTCTGCGTCGCCTCGTCAACGCGCAGCACCTTGACGGTGATCGTGTCGCCCACCTTCACGGCCTCTGACGCGTCGGCCACGCGCGACCAGCCCATCTCCGACACGTGCAACAACCCCTGCACGCCACCGCCGAGATCCACGAACGCCCCGAACGTGGGCACAGACACGACGCGGCCCGTGAGCACCGCTCCCGGCACCACCGAACGCCTGACCTCCTCCGCCCTGGCCTGCTGCTCCACCTCGAGGATCTGCCGTCGCGACAGCACGATGCTGCGGCCGCTGTCGCGGAACTCGGTGATGCGGAACGTGTAGGTCTGCCCGACGTGCACCTCCGGATCGTCGGTGCGGAAGATGTCGATCTGCGAGAACGGGCAGAAGGCGCGCGTGCGCGCGACGCGCACCTCGTAGCCGCCCTTCACCACGCCCTGCACAGTCCCCTCGACAGGGAGACGGGCATGGAAGGCGTCTTCCAGTTCCTTGTCGGTGGCGGCCTTGCGGGCGAGGCGGCGCGACAGCTTGATGCCACCCGCCGTCTCGATGACCACGGCCTGGATGCGATCGCCAACCGCCGCCTCGAGCGCTCCGGCATCGTCTTTCAGTTCGACGACGTCGAGAACGGCTTCGCTCTTGGCGCCGATGTCCACGAGCGCCACCTCCGCCCCGATCCCGACGATGGTGCCCTCGATCGCCTGTCCTCTGGTGAACGACGCCGCCCGGGTTGACGCTTCGAAGAGTGCCGCGAATTCGTCCTGCTCTGGTTCAGTCATGCCGCGACCATGGTAAGCCGACCGATGCTACGCTCCTGCGATGCTCGCGACCCGGCCAGCCGTGAAACCACCGCTCAAGTGGGCGGGTGGCAAGCGCTGGCAGGTCCCACTGCTACGTAGTTTGTGGGCGCCGCATCGCGAGCGCCGCCTGGTGGAGCCGTTCTGCGGTGGGTTGGCCGTGGCGCTGGGACTCGACCCGGCGCGGGCCTGGCTCAACGACATCAACCCGCACCTCATCAACTTCTACCAGTGGGTGCAGCGGGGCCTGCGCATCACGATTCCCTTCCGCAACGAGCGTGCGCTCTACGACGAGTGCCGCACGCGGTTCAACGGCCTGCTCGCTTCGGGGGACGCAGACACGGCTGAGGCGGCGTCGCTCTTCTATTTCCTGAACAGGACCGGCTACAACGGCCTGTGCCGGTTCAACAGCCGGGGGCAGTTCAACGTGCCGTTCGGACGCCACAGGTCGATCAACTACGAACACGACTTCGAGCCGTACCGCGAGGCGCTGGCTCGGTGGACGTTCACGTGCCTCGCGTTCGACGCGATGGCGCTGGATCCTGACGATTTCGTCTACGCCGACCCGCCTTACGACGTCCCGTTCCGGCAGTACGCGGCGCAGGGCTTCTCGTGGGCGGACCAGGTACGGACCGCCGAGGGCTTCGCGCGGCACGCCGGCCCCGTGGTCCTGGTCAACCAGGACACGCCGCGCATCAGGGACCTGTACAGCACGCTCGGCTACACGATCGAGCCGCTGAACGCCCCCCGCAGCATCAGTCGCGACGGCAACCGGGCCCCTGCCCGTGAAGTCCTGGCCACGCGCAACCTCTGAGCCCGTCCGCCAGCCCGGCCGCGCACGTCGCCCTCCCGCCGGAGAGCGATCCCTGGCATAGAAACGAACTGTCCTTGCCCTTCGAGCGTCCTATCCATATCGTCAAGGCAGGCGGGGCGCGTCTTGCCTCGACTACGCCGGAAGAACCGCGGGGAGCGCGTACGGGACGCGCCAGTCTTCCGGCCACCATCTTCGTGGGGCTGCCCACAGTCGCGCGGAGCCTGTCGCCGCTGGTCGCGGCGACGGACAATCGGAGGTCACGGTATGCCGTCGGGAACCATTGCTCGCCTGCTCATCGACAAGGGCTTCGGCTTCATTCGGGATGAAGCAGGCGTTGAACACTTCTTCCATCGGAGCGCCGTCCGCGGCGCCGTTTTCGAGTTGCTGCGCGAGGGTCAGCGCGTCGAGTTCACCGCCGAGGACTCCGGCAAGGGGCCGCGCGCGGGAGACGTCCGCCTGCTCGACGCCTAGCACACCACAACGGGCGGGGCGCCGGTATTCCCGGCGTTCCCGGCATTCGCAAGGGGCCGACACCATCGGGTGCCGGCCCCTTCGTCTTGGCGGAAGCCCCTGGGAGTCGAACCCAGCCGTCCCGCATGGCGGGACACCACCGGTTTTGAAGACCGGGAGGGCCACCGGGCCCCGTTGGCTTCCAGGCGACTCTACGCGCGGGGCGCCCGTCCCTGCAGCACCCGCAGCACCGCCGCCACGTCGCTGAAGTCGTCGAACACGACGTCGGCCCCCGCCGCTTCGAGCGACGCCCTGTCGAAGTGCCCCGTCGAGACTCCCACCGAACGGGT
>CAYRAE010000505.1:0-2723 GCA_964422175.1 uncultured Luteitalea sp.
GCCGCGAACGCATCGAAGCGCTTCCGCGTGTGATGGAAGTCGGCAATCGTGTCGTGCAGGCGCTCGCCGGGCAGGTCCGCGAGCAGGGCCTGGAACGCGCCGAACGCGCGCGCGGCGACTTCGGCCTGCGCGGGCGTCTCGACCACGTCGTACGAGATGCTGCGCTCGACGAAGTGATACGTTCGCCACACCGCACCATCGTCGGCGACGACGTACGCGCGCCCGTCGTGCGCGGGCACGAGCGTGAGCGCCCGGCGCGCCGCGTCGGGGTGTCCGGACAGGCGCGTCGCCGCGTGATCGAGCACGCGCGCGACGTTGTCCATCAGGCGCTCCGGCTCGCGGAACACGTGGCCGTTGATGCGCTGGAGGACGTAGCGCCTCCTCGCGCCGGCGTGCTCGTACGTGACGAGGTACGTATGATTGATGTGGCCGCTGCCATAGCGCTCGACGGATCCCTGCGTGCCGGGGATCGCGAATCGCCGCACGATCGCTGCCGGATCACCGGCCCTCCGCGTGTGCACGTGATCAGCCGAACAGCGGCGACGGGTACGCGCCGCTGGCGGCCAGATCCGCCATCGCGGCCATCACGCCGGGCTTGTCTTCGCGGTACGTCACGCCGAACCACCGGCCTGGCGTTCGCAGCACCTCGACGACGCACGCCTTCTTCCTGATGAGGACGTCCACCGTCGCGGGGATGTAGCACTCGGAGGTGAGCTCCTGCCCGTGCGCGTCGAGGAACTCGATGAACGCCTGCTCGATCTGCGGGAACAGCGCGGGCGTGAAGCCCCACATGTTCATCGAGACGGGCTCGTCGCCCGTCAGGCGTTCGGGCGGATCGCTGCCCTCCTGGTTCTCGACGTGATCGTCCACGGGCTTCACCTTCGTGAGCTCGCGGATCGACACGAGGTGCCCTTCGGCGTCGGTGACGCTCACGCCACGGGCCACGGTGCCGTGCGGCGACAGCGTCGAGCGCAGCGTGAAGCCGACCATGGCGTAGCGATGCGGATCCTGCTGGCGTGCGGGCGAGGCGAGGAAGTCGTGCAGTACCTGATACGACTGCTGGCCGTAGAAATCGTCGGCGTTGATGGCGGCGAACGGCTCGCCGATGACGTCGCGCGCCGCGAGAATCGCGTGCGTGGTGCCCCACGGTTTGACGCGATCGGCGGGACGCGTGAAGCCGCCCGGCAGTTCGTCCATGTCCTGGAAGCAGTAGCTGACGTCGACCTTGCCCGCGTAGCGCGAGAGCACCTGCTGGCGGAACGGCTCCTCGAAGTCACGGCGGATGACGAACACCACGCGGCCGAATCCGGCGCGCAACGCATCGAAGATCGCATAATCCATCACGGTCTCGCCGTGAGGGCCCATGGGATCGAGCTGCTTGAGGCCGCCATAGCGGCTGCCCATGCCGGCAGCCAGGACGAGAAGAGCGGGGGACGCGTGCGTCGGCATCCTTCGTGTTGTACACCACATCGGTCCGACAGGGCATGAAGATCGTCGCCTCCATCCGCCAGCGCAGCTTCGCGCGATTCGTCGCCTTCGATCTGGCCGAGGCCGCGCGCCGGCTGGGGTGGTCCGTCCACTGGATCGACTTCGACGCCCTCACACAGCAGTTGCGGGGCGCGCCGCGCGAGACGTGGCTGGCGACGCTCGCACGCGTCACCGACGAGATTCGCGCGTTCGAGCCCGAGCTGGTCTTCAGTTACGGCATCGAGGCGATCCTGCCGCCATTTCCGGACGCACTGCCCGACAATCCCTGGCGGTTGGCCGATGTGGCGCGGGCACCCGTCGCCTGCTTCTTCTACGACTTCGGCGCACCGTTCGACAGGCCCGTCGATGCGGCGACGGCGCCCTACATCGACCGCCTGCAGGCCGCCGACATCCGCGTGTTCTGCTGGGATCGTCACGCACTGGCGCAACTGCACCGCTACGGAGTGGCTGCCGAGTATCTGCCGATGGCGGTCAACGACGAGATGTTCTTCCCGCCGGCGGCCGGCACGCTGCGCGGCACGCCTGTCGTGTTCTCCGGTGGACCCACCCCGGAACGGCGCGACGTGCTGCGTCAACTCGTGCCGTTCGGTCTCTCGGTGTACGGCTATGACCGGATGGGCTGGACGAGCGATGGCGTGCTGGGGGAGAGCTACAGGGGGTTCGTGCCCGAGCGCGATCGACTGCGCCATATCTATCAGCGGGCGCGCCTCACCGTGAACGTCACGCGCGCGCACGGCCGCGCAAGTCTCAACATGCGCGTCTTCGAAGCGATGGCGTGCGGGTGTCTCGTGGTGACGGATCGCGCCGACGAGGCCGCCACGCTCTTCACGCCAGGCGAACACCTCGTGGCCATCGCAGAGGAGGAGCCCGTGGTCGACGTGGTCTCACGCCTGCTGGACGATGACGACGGGCGGGAGCGGATGGCGGCGGCAGGCGCACGCGTGGTGCGCGGCGCGCATACGTACGTGCATCGCCTGGCTTCGATTGCCGACACGTTGCGCGCATTCGTCAGCGAAACCCGTGCGTGGCCGTTCTGGGAGCAGTTCGTCGATGTCGATCCGGCGCGTGCGCTCCGGTTCGTCGAGGCGCTTCGCGCCGACAGGGCGCTCCTGCGCGAAGACCTCTGGCACACCGCGGACGCGACGGCGGCGACGCGAGCCGGCCACTGGGATCGCGCACGCCAGTCGCTGGCGCACGCCGAGCGCTGCAACCCCGCGCTGCGACAGCTGCAGCCC
>CAYRAE010000506.1:0-2712 GCA_964422175.1 uncultured Luteitalea sp.
AACGCGCGCATCGCGCCGGGCTTTGGCACCGTCGGGGTGACGCTGCGCAACGGCGAACGTCTCGACGGCACGCTCAAGGAGGAGACCGACAGCGAGCTCGTCCTCGTCGTCGGCGCGCCGGCCGTCACGCACCGCATCCCGAAGGCCGACATCGCCGAACGCACCAACCCCATCTCGGCGATGCCACCACTCGGCCTGATCCTGAAACCGCGTGATGTGCGGGATCTGATCGAGTTCCTCAGCGGCCTGCGGTGAGAAATTTCAAGATTTCAGAATTACCTACCTTCAGAAGCGCTTCGCACGCCACCGGCTCCAGGTCGCGGCCGGGCTCGGAGAGCAGGCCCTACCACCAACGATTGGTAGCCCTACCACCGCCGCGTGGTAGGGTCGGCTCTCCGAGCCCGTGCAGGTAGCGCATCCTGAGGAGCAGGTCCGCGCGCGACGGCAGTGCGGCGATCGCTTCGTGCAAGTCGATCCTTACGCGTGCGTGGAGCCGCCTCTCGTCGAACTCGTCATGCGTGAGCTTTACCGCGTCGCCACGGCTCTCGCCACGCGACGCACGTGCGGCAGGACATCGATGAGCAGGCGCTCGGGAGTCCAGATGCCTGCCGAGGACGACGAGTACGCGCGGACGTGGTGCGGGGCGAGGGGAAGGACGTCGGCCGACATGTCTGCGCTCCGGTGCGAGCCCGGCCGGTGGATTCCGGAATCGGGGCTGTCCGGTTACGCGCAGAACGCGTCAAAGAGGGCTCACGCGGGTGGAACAGGACGGAGCGCGGCGCGCTCCTGTTGCACGAGTCCCACGATTGCCAGCGTGGGATCGGCGTCGCGCCACCACTCGGCCAGTGTGTCGTAGGCGCGACGGCTGCCATCGAGGTCGCCCGACGCGGCCAGCGCGCGCGCCAGTCCGAGCTGCGCCACGGGAATGAACGGCGAGAACGGATCGCTGCCGCGGTGTTCCACGAGGCTGCGGAAGACGCGCGCCGCCTCGGTGTGCGCACCGGCATGCGCGTACGCCAGTCCTTCGACGTACGCGGGCGCCAACGCCGCGATGAAGCCGTACTGGTATGGCGCAGCCGGGCGCAGGGCATCGGCGGCCTCGGCCGGTCTGTTGCGGGCAAGCGCGATCGCCGCCGTCGCGACGGGCACGTACGCCACGCGCAGGAAGGTATCCTCGGGGCGCACCAGCCGGCGTCGCGCGAGGATCGTTTCCGCCTCGTCGGGTCTGCCGGCCAGCGCGAGCGCAGCCGCCGCGCGCAAGGCCGGTTCCGGCGGTGTGGACGTCCGCGCCACCTCACGCGCCTGCGTCACGCCTTGCTCGCGATCACCGATCAGCACTTCCGTGAGCGCGAGCCATGCGCCATAGCCGGACGTGATCTCCGGGAAGTGCTGCGCCTCCGCCGCCGCCATGGTCTGCGCGAAGAGCTGCCGCGCCTCGCCGAGCCGCCCGTGGAACGCCGCCGCCTGCGCCTGTGCTCCGATCACGTCGAACCCGCGGGAACGCGTGGCGGCCCACGCGATCTGATCGCGCGCCGCCACCGTATCGCCGAGCAGCGACGTCACCTGGTACAGCAGCCGTCGCATCGGCACCGTCTCGAGCCGCTGCCCGACAGCCTCTTCAGCCACCGCGCGCGCGTCGGGGTATCGCCCCTGTCCTCGCCGCGCGTGCGCGAGGTTCGAATACGGGAACGCGTGCGCCGGATTGCGCCGGTGTGCCTCCTCGGCCTGAAGGGCGGCAGCCTGGAAATCGCCGAACCGGTTGAGCAGCACCGCCAGTGCGTTGGGAGCCCTGTAGTCGCGCGGATACGTGCGGCTCCACACCTCCAGCGCTTCGCGGGTCTTCAGCTGATCGCCCGTGACGCGGTCGTGGTACTGGTACGTGATGAACAAGCGTTCGCGTTCGCTGACGCGTCCACGCTTCTCGTACGCGAGGCGGGCGTACTCCTCGCTGCGCCCCGTCTCGCCGAGGCCGCCGTACGCGCTCGACAGCGTAGTGTAGGCGAGCGCGAATCCCGGATCGATCCGGATGGCGCGTTCCAGCAACTGGATACCCTCGAGTTCCTGACCCGCGGCCCGCTTCGCCGCCGCCTCCGTGTAGGCCTTCAGCGCCTCGAGCGACGGCGTCGTCGCGTCCTCGATCGGCACGTTGTGCGCGGAGAGCGACGTGCGGGGTTCGCCGAGCGCCGTACGCACCGACGCGGTGAGCTCGCCGAGCACGCGCAGCACGTCCTCCTTGCGCTGCACGTCGGCCTGCTGCCGCACGATCGTGCCGCCGTTCTCGCAGTCGGTGGCCACGAGCGCGATTACCGTGTCGCGCCCGACGGCAGACACGCTGCCTTCGAGCATCGCCTGCACGCCGAGCCGCTGGCAGAGCTCGGCCGCCACGGCGTGCGTCAGCGGCGTATCGGCAGGACGCCCCATCATCGCCAGTCCGCTGCGTACGCGCTCGTCGGAGACGACATCGAGGTACGGCGACTGCCCGAGGTACACGCTGACGGCCTGCCGCAGCGTGCCCTGGAAGTCGGCGTCGGCGGTGCCGTTGACGATGTCGCTGAGGAGCACCGAGTTGCGCGGACGCGCGGCAACGCCGGTGCCAGGCAGCCATCCGAATCGCCACGCAACGCCCGCGATCGACGCCAACAGGACAACGGCCAGCGCCGCAGCTCGCCAGCCGCCGAGCCCCGCGAGCACGCGCCACCGAGTCGTTCCTGC
>CAYRAE010000507.1:0-2711 GCA_964422175.1 uncultured Luteitalea sp.
TTGGTGACCTGCCAGTCGAGCTGGTTCAGGACTTCTTCGAGGGGTTCGCGAACGCAGCTCGGGCCAACGTGCACGTGAAGGTGCTCTACGGCCGCTCGAGCCATCACCAGATCGAAGCGGTGTTCAAGGCGTTCGCGCGTGCGCTGCGCGTGGCGTGTGCGAAGGACAAGCGGCTGGCGAAGATGCTGCCGTCGACCAAGGGACTGTTATGAGCATCGCACTCGTCGACTACGGCGCGGGCAACCTGACGTCGGTCGTCAAGGCGTTCAAGGCCGTGGGCGCCGACATCAAGGTGATCAGCGGCGTCGAGGACATCAACGGCACGCGGGCCATCGTCGTGCCCGGTGTCGGACACTTCGCGGCGACGACATCGCTCGGCCCGGAGTGGAGGACGGCGATTCAGGCGGCGCTCGGACGCAGCGTGCCGCTCTTCGGCATCTGTCTCGGACTGCAGTGGCTTTTCGAGGGCAGCGCCGAAGCGCCGGAGGCGCCCGGGCTCGGCCTGATTCCGGGCCGCTGCTTCAGGATCGAAGGCGACGTGAAGGTGCCGCACGTCGGCTGGAACAGCCTCGCCCTGGCCGATCGTCCGTCGCGCCTCTTCGACGGGATTGCGCCGGATTCGTCGGCGTACTTCACGCACTCCTACGCCGCTCCTGTCGTCGCCGATACGATGGCGACCACGACGCACGCGGTGCCGTTCTCGTCGGCCGTCGAGCGCGGCATCGTCTTTGGCGCGCAGTTCCACCCGGAGAAGTCGGGCCGGACGGGCCTGCGCATGCTGACCAACTTCCTCCGTGTCGTTCAGGGGGCGGCCTGACATGCTGGCGAAACGCCTGATTGCGTGCCTCGATGTCCGCGACGGATCGGTCGTCAAGGGCATCAACTTCCAGGGCCTGCGCAACGCGGGAGATCCAGCCGAGCTGGCCGCGCGTTACAACGAGGAAGGCATCGACGAGCTCACCGTGCTCGACGTCACGGCCACGCTCGAGGGGCGGCGCGCACTGCTCGACACGATCCGCCGCGTCTCGCAGCAGCTCTTCATCCCGCTCTGCGTCGGCGGCGGCATCCGATCGATGGACGACGCCCGCGCGGTGATCGACGCGGGCGCCGACAAGGTCAGTCTCAACAGCGCGGCGCTGACGCAACCCGCGCTCATCACGGCGCTCGCCCGCATCTACGGCAGCCAGGCCGTCATCGTGGCGATCGACGCCAAGCGCGAGCACGGCACGTTCGAAGTGTTCGGCCGCAGCGGCACGACGAAGGACACGCGCGAGGCCGTGGCCTGGGCGCGCGAAGCGGCCGACCGCGGCGCGGGCGAAATCCTCCTGACGTCGATCGACCGCGATGGCACGCGCAGCGGCTTCGACTGCGAGCTGACGGCGGCCGTGAGCAGTGCCGTGCAGATTCCGGTCATCGCGTCGGGCGGCGCGGGCACGCCGGAGCACTTCGTCGATGTATTCTCTCAGGGCCGCGCGGACGCCGCGCTGGCCGCATCGATTTTCCATTTCTCCGAACACGCCGTGCGCGACCTGAAGCAGTTTCTGTCCGAACACGGCGTCCCGATGCGTCTCGACTGGTGAACCAAGCGTGTTGATTCCTTCGATCGATCTGATGGGTGGCAAGGTCGTGCAACTGCAGCAGGGCGAACGCCTGGCGCTGCAGAGCGACGACGTGGACGGGTGGATAGAGAAGTTCAGGGACTTCCAGATCGTGCAGCTCATCGACCTCGACGCGGCGATGGGCAAGCCGGCCAACGATGAACTGGTACGTTACGTGGCCGAGCGGCTTCCCTGCCAGGTTGGCGGCGGCGTGCGCTCCATCGAGCGCGCGCAGGAGCTGCTCGACGCCGGCGCGCGACGCGTGATTCTCGGGTCGTCGCTGTTCAACGACCGCGGCGTCAACAAGGGACGCGCGGAGGCGTTCGCCGAAGCGCTGCCGACCGACACGCTGATTGGCGCGATCGACAGCCGCGGCGGCAAGGTCGTCATCCACGGCTGGAAGACGCCGCTCGCGATCACGCCGGAGGATGCGGCCCGCGCGCTCGAGCCGTACGTGGGCGCACTGCTCTATACGCACGTCGATACCGAGGGCATGATGACCGGCCTCAACCTCGAGGCCGTGACGTCGGTGAACGACGCGTCGCGGCTGCGGCTCATCGCCGCCGGCGGCATCCGCACGCGCGAGGAGATCGACACGCTCGACGCCCTCGGCATCGACGCCGTCGTCGGCATGGCGATTTACACGGGCGCGATTGAGTTGAAGCCGTAGATCTTCAGGTGCGACAGAATGTCCCATGCGCTTCATCATCGCGGGGGGAACGGGCCTGCTGGGACGCGCGCTCGTGGCGCGGCTGACCGGCGAGGGGCATGACGTCGTCGTGCTGACACGCGGGGCCGGACGAGCGTCCGGTCCCGTGCACGAGGTGCCGTGGACGCCCGACGGATCTGCCGGTCCCTGGGCGCCCGAACTGGACGGCGCAGACGCCGTCATCAACCTGGCAGGCGCCGGGATCGCCGACAAACGATGGACGCTCGCCCGCAAGGCGCTGCTGCAATCGAGTCGCGTCGACAGCACGCGGAGCCTCGTCTCTGCGGTGGCGACCACCTCATCGAGGCCGCGCGTCTTCGTGCAGGGATCGGCCATCGGCATTTACGGCGCCGGCCTCGACGACGACATCCACGATGAATCGTCGCCGCCGGATTCAGACTTTC
>CAYRAE010000508.1:0-2709 GCA_964422175.1 uncultured Luteitalea sp.
GTCTTCGTCAACGACGAGCAGATCGACGACGCGTATGTGCCGAGCGAGTATCGCGGACACGACGACTGGGGTCCGCAGGAGATTCAGGAGGGGTACTACTTCGTGATGGGCGACCATCGGAACAACAGTTCCGACAGCCGCCACTGGGGACAGGTCCCCAAGAAGTACATCATCGGCAAGGTGCAGCTACGCTGGTGGCCGCTGCTGACGGCACAGATCTTCCCGTAGCGGCTCGTCGGGCGCTACGCGCCCTTGCCCGGCTTGCCCGTCCCGCCTTCGTCACCTGCGCGCGCGCCGAGCTCGCGATCGATCTCGAGCAGTGCGCGTGCGTCGCTGCCGGCCATCTCCAGCTTGGCGATGATGTCGCGCGCAGACTTCTCCTCTTCGACCTGCTCGGTCACGAACCACTGCATCTCGACGACGGCGGCAAAGTCCTTCTCCCGCATCGCGAGGTCGTAGAGCGTGTCGATCTGCGCGCTCACCTGCTCTTCCTGCGCCAGTGACGCCTTGAACACGTCGACCAGCGTCGTCGCGTGCGCCGTCTCGACGGGGATCTTGCGCAGCGACACGCTGTAGTTCCGCGCCTGGATGAAATCGAACAGACGCAGGGCGTGCCCGCGCTCCTCTTCACTCTGGACGCGGAACCAGTGCGCGGCTCCCGGGAAGTTGAGGTCCTCGCAGACGCCCGACATCGCGAGATAGCTGTGCGATGCGGACAGTTCGTTGTTGACCTGGTCGTTGATGGCCTCGTAGACCTTCGCGCTCATCTGATTCCTCTCTGGAGTCGAGGGCCGGCGCCACGGCCGCGCCCTGCTGATGGCCGGGCGACGGGTCCCGACGTGCGGACCGCGACGCATCTGCCATCGCTCACACGATCTCGTATAACCGATCGACGACCGCCTGCCAACGATCGAGTACGACACGACGCCGCAACTTGAGAGTGGGTGTCAATTCCCCTGTCGCGATGCTGAACTCGGTGGGCAGCAGCGCCACCTTCTTGAGCCGCTCGAACTGCGCCAGATCCCTGTTCAGCGGCTCGATCACTTCCTGATAGAGCGACAGCACATCGTCGCGCACGACGAGGTCGTCCCGCGTGCCCGCCGGGCGACCCAGCACCTTCAGGCGATGCTCGAGTGCCGCGAAATCGGGCACGATCAGCACTGCCGGAAAATTGCGCCCCTCGCCGACGATCATGGCCTCGGCCACGAGCGGATGTCGCTTCAGGAGCGCTTCGATCGGCGCCGGTGCGATCTTCTTGCCACCGGAGGTGACGAGCAGCTCCTTCTTGCGATCGGTGATCGTGAGGTACCCATCATCGCTGAGCGAGCCGATGTCGCCCGTGTGGAACCAGCCGTCTGGTTGCAGCACCGCGGCCGTCTCGTCGGGACGCTTCCAGTACCCCTTCATCACGTGCGGACCGCGCGTGAGAATCTCGCCATCGTCGGCGATGGCCACTTCCACGCGGTCCACCGCGCAGCCGACGCTGCCGAAGCGAGGCGCGTCGAGGGGATTGACGGTGATCACCGGCGACGTCTCCGTCAGGCCGTACCCTTCGATGAGCGGCAGGCCGACGGCGTGGAAGAACTCGGCGATGTGCACCGGCAGCGGGGCGCTGCCAGACACGGCCACGCGTAAGCGACCGCCGACACGTGCACGAATCTTCGAGGCCACGAGCGTGTCGGCGATGGACTCCCGCACGCGGCGCACGGCCGATGGCGCGTGGCCGGTACGCCTGGCGTCCACCCCATCGCCGCCCACGCGCACCGCCCAGTCGAACAGGCGCCTGCGGAGTGCCGGCCCTGCCGATACCGCCTCGGTGATGCGCGCGTGCAGCTTCTCGTACACGCGCGGAACTCCCGTCATCACCGTCGGCCGCACGGCCTGCAGATCGCGCGCGAGCGTCTCGAGCGACTCGGCGTGACAGACCGTCACGCCTTCATAGAGATAGAGGTACGTGACCATCCGCTCGAACACGTGGCTGAGCGGCAGATAACTCAACGCCACGTCATCCCGCGTCAGGCCGAGCACGGGGACCACGGCGAGGACATTCGACATCACGTTGTCGTGCGTCAGCATCACGCCCTTCGGCTCACCGGTGGTGCCCGACGTGTAGATGATGGTGAGCAGGTCCTCCGGGCGCACGGCGTCGATGCCGGCCTCGTATCGCGCCACGGCGTCCGCATCGGCCGCGCGCGCCCGTCCGCGCTCGACGATGGTCTCGAAGCGCATGACGGAATGGCTGTCGCGCGCCGCCGACGGCGGGATTTCGTCGGTGAACACCGCGATGAACTCGAGGTCCGGCAGCCGATGCCGCACCGTCAGGATCTTCTCGGCCTGCCTGACGTCGGAGACGAACAGCCCGCGCGCGCCGGAGTCCTGCAGGATGAAACTGGCCTGCTGCGCCGGGACCGTGGGATAGATCGGCACCGTCACCAGACGCGCCGTGATGATGCCCAGATCCGCGACGATCCATTCCTGACGCGTCTCGGACATGATCGCGATGCGATCGCCGGGCGCCATCCCCATGTCGTCGAGTGCGAGTCCGACGGCGCGCGCCCGCTCGACGAACGCGGCCGTCGATCGCGAACTGACGCCGTCGGGCCCGCATTGCCGGAGGAGATCGGGCCTGGGGTATTCGCGCAGCAGATCGGCCGGCAGTTGCGCGAGCGTGCGAATGCGGCCGGGAACCGACGGCAAGACGCGGCGCCG
>CAYRAE010000509.1:0-2704 GCA_964422175.1 uncultured Luteitalea sp.
GCCTGTCTCGCGGCATCTCGGGAGCAATCATGCACAGCACGTATTCATCCTTCATCCGTACCGGCTCGGCGCTCGTCGCGTCGCTGCTGGCTGCCACGGCGCTGACGCCCGTGCGTTCGACGCACGTCGTCTTCGCGGCAGGCGATCGCCCACTCACTCCAGCGGCCCCCGCGCCCGTGGCCGCGCGCACGGCGGCGGGTCTGGGCACCGTGCCCATGCACTTCGAAGCGGACCACGACACAGGCACCAACCGCTTCCTCGCGCGCGGCCATGGCTACACCGTCGCCGTGACGCCGGCAGGCGCCGCGCTTGCCCTTGCCGGCCACGACGGACGTTCGGCCGACGTCACGTTCACCGTTGACGGCGCCACCGGCGCGGCGTCGCTTGCCGGCGACGATGTCCAGGCCGGCGTCGTGCATCGCTACCAGGGTGGACGCGGACCGTGGCGGCGCGACATCCGCACGTACGGCCGCGTGGTGGCGTCGCAGGTGAAGCCCGGCATCGACGTCGTGTACTACGGCAACCAGCAGCAGCTCGAGTACGACTTCGTGATCGCCCCCGGCGCGGATCCGGCAGACGCCGGGATGATCGTCGGTGGTGCCGATCGCGTGGCGATCGACGCCGCGACGGGCGACCTGCTCGTGCATGTCGGCGACCGTCAGCTCCGCCAGCGCGCGCCTGTTGCGTACCAGGAGCGCGCCGGCGTTCGCACGCCGGTGGCGAGCGCCTTCACGTGGGATGACGCCGGGCGGCGCGTGGGCTTCACCATCGGCGCGTACGACAGGACCCTGCCACTCGTCATCGATCCCGTGCTCGTGTACTCGACGTGGTTCGGCGGCGCGAGCGAGGAAGTCATTCTCGCGATGAAGGTCGACGCGAACGGATTCATCTACGTCCTCGGGTACAGCGCCGACAAGGCCGGGTTCCCGACGACGCCGGGTGCCCATCAGCCGCAGCGCGCGGGGACGCCGACCAACGGTGGCCTGTATCCGACCGACTACTTCGTGTCGAAGTTCAACCCGGCGGGCACGGCGCTCGTGTACTCGACGTTGCTCGGGGGCAGCGGGCACGAGGCGAGCTGGTTCTACACCGCTGGCGGTCTCGACGTCGACGCGCAGGGCCGCGTCTTCATCGTCGGCGACACATCGTCGGCCGACTTCCCCGTCACGCCGGACGCCGCCGACGGCACGTATGCCCACGACCCGTCCAACCCCCAGCCAGACGCGTTCCTCGCTCGGCTCGAGGCCGATGGGGCTCTCGGCTACTCGACGTTCATCGGCGGCCTTCATCGCGAAGCCGCGACGGGCGTCGACGTCGATGCGCAGGGCAACATCTACGTGATCGGCAAGACCGCCTCCAACAGCACCACCGACGGCTTCGTGACGACGGCCAACGCGTATCGCACCACACGCTGGGGGAGTGACGACGTGTTCGTGCAGCGGTATTCGCCGGCCGGCGCGCTGCTGTACTCCACCTACTTCGGCGGCAGTCAGGGCGACATGACCAACCGCGGCGACATCGTCGCGAACGGGAATGGCAAGGTGACCTTCGGCAGCGACACCGTCACGGGCGACGTGCCGGTGAAGAACGGGTTCGCGCCGCGGCTCGGCAACAGCACCGATGGTTTCGTGAGCCAGATCGACACCAACGTGGCGGGCACCGCCGGTCTGCTGTACTCGACGTACGTCTCGGGTTCGAGCACCGACCACGTGTACGCGCTCGACATCGACGCCGCCGGCTTCGTGTACGTGGGCGGAGAGTCGCGGTCCTACACGGACTTCCCCGTGTCGGCAGGCGCCGCGCGCGCGGTGAACACTCCCGTCGGCTTCGGTCAGGAGCCGTGGGACGGCTTCGTGATCAAGCTCGATCTCACCAGGACGGGCGCGGACTCGCGCGTGTACGCCACGTTCACGGGTGGCAACAGCTTCGACGATCTGCAGGATCTCGCCGTCGACAGCCAGGGCCGGGTGCACCTGACGGGATCCACGCGGTCGGTGGATCTCCCGAAGATCGGCGCCGTGCAG
Organism: uncultured Luteitalea sp.; assembly: GCA_964422175.1. Classification (GTDB taxonomy): domain Bacteria; phylum Acidobacteriota; class Vicinamibacteria; order Vicinamibacterales; family Vicinamibacteraceae; genus Luteitalea. The sequence goes on from CAYRAE010000509.1 coordinate 2,025, forward strand.
GACACCATCTGGCAGCAGCCGCCCTACGTGCAGATTCTCAACGCGGCCGGCACCGCGTTCGTGTTCTCCAGCTATCTCGGATCCAACACGAACGGGCAGGCGCTCTACACGATCGCCGTCAACGCTGCAGGTGAGACGTACCTCGGCGGCACGACCAACGACGCGTCGTTCTACTCGGAGAGCAACCCGGTGAACCTCGATGGCTTCCGTCGCGTGAATCCGTTCCAGCCGACGTACGGCGGCGGCGATCGCGACGCCGTGCTGCAGAAGCTCGGATACGCCGTCGACCTGTCGATCACCAAGCACGCCGACGCCGCGATCCGGCTGCCGAACCAGAACGTCACGTTCACGCTGCAGGTGGTCAACCCGAGCCCCGATCCCGCGTCGGGCGTCGTCGTCACCGACAACCTGCCTGCCGGGCTCGCGTTCGTTGGATGCACGTCGAACCTCGGGGGCATCTGTGGAGGTACGGGGAACAATCGCACGGTGTCGTTCGCGCAGCTCGCGCCTGGTGCCACGGCCACGATCCAGATCGTCGCGAAGGTGCTGGCCACGACGCCGGGCCAGCAGATCACCAACACGGCGACGGTGGCTGCCGCCGTGCTCGATCCGGTGCCGGCCAACAACACCGCGTCGGCCAACGTGAGCCTGCCGACGCTGGAGCCGTCCGGTGATGCCGA
>CAYRAE010000510.1:0-2698 GCA_964422175.1 uncultured Luteitalea sp.
CCGACGGCGAGTTCCTGCCGCCGATGCCGCTGAACGCCGGCGAACAGTTCGTGGCAGACGGCATCCGCAAGGCGTTCAACGACCAGCGCCGGATGATCATCGGCCGCGCGGCCAACCTGACCGTGCCGCACAACGGCCGCAACACCTGTCAGTATCGCAACAAGTGTTCGGCCGGCTGTCCGTTCGGTGCGTACTTCAGCTCGCAGTCGTCGACGCTGCCGGCGGCCGAGCGCACGGGCAATCTCACGCTTCGTCCGCATTCCATCGTCACGCGCGTGGTGTACGACAAGGACCGCAAGCGCGCGAGCGGCGTGGAGATCCTCGACGCCCAGACCCGGCAGACGATCGAGTACAACGCGCGCATCGTCTTCCTGTGCGCGTCGGCGTTCAACTCGACGTGGGTGCTGATGAATTCGGCCACCGACGTCTGGCCCGACGGCCTCGGCAGCAGCTCGGGCGAGCTCGGGCACAACGTGATGGACCATCACTTCCGCGTTGGCGCGTCGGCCCGCATCGACGGGTTCACCGACCGCATCGTCAACGGGCGGCGCCCGAACGGACTCTACATTCCGCGCTACCGGAACGTGGCCGGCGACAAACGCGAGTACGTACGCGGATTCGGGTATCAGGGCGCCGCGAGCCGTCAGAACTGGGCGCGGGAGATCGCCGAGCTGGGCATTGGCGCCGCGCTCAAGGAAGAGCTGCGCGAGCCGGGGCCGTGGACGATCGGCATCACCGGTTTCGGCGAGATCCTGCCGCACCACGACAACCGCATCATGCTCGATCGGTCCACGACCGACGCCTGGGGGCTGCCGGTGCTCGCGATGGACTGCGAGATCCGGGAGAACGAGCACCGGATGCGTATCGACATGATGAACGACGCGGCCGAAATGCTCGAGGCCGCGGGGTGTCGCAACGTGCAGCCGACCGACACGGGGTACACCTTCGGCCGCGGCATCCACGAGATGGGCACCGCGCGCATGGGGCGCGATCCGAAGACGTCGGTCCTCAACGGCAACAACCAGGTGTGGGACGCGCCGAACGTGTTCGTCACCGACGGCGCTTGCATGACGTCAGCGGCGTGCGTGAACCCGTCACTCACCTACATGGCGCTCACGGCGCGCGCGGCGGCGTTTGCCGTCGACGAGATGAAGAAGCAGAACCTCTGAGGCGAGACGATGATGACCTTGACACGCCGGGAAGCCGTTCTCCATCTGGCAACCATGCTGGGCGCCACGGTCGTTGGACCGCGGCTCGCCGCCGCTTCGTTCGATCTGACGCAGACGGGCTCGTTCACCGCCGCCGACATCGCGCTGCTCGCCGAGATTGGCGACACCATCCTTCCGGCGTCCGATGTGCCCGGCGCCAAAGACGTTGGCATTGGCCCGTTCCTCGCGATGATGATCACCGACTGCTACACCGGTGACGATCAGGTGCCGATTCGGGCCGGGTTGCAGCGTCTCGACACCGGGTTCACCCAGCGGTTCGGCACGAGCTTCGTGTCGGGATCCGCGGCCAACCGGACGACCTACCTGAACGAGCTCGATCGCGAACAGCGCGAGCAGCAGTTGGCGCTGGCGCCCGGCGCCCTGCCGCACTACTTCCGCATCCTGAAGGAGCTGACGATCCTCGGCTACTTCTCGTCAGAAGTGGGCGCCACGCAGGCCGTCCGCTACGCGGAAGTGCCGGGCGGGTACGACGGCAACGCGCCCTACACGCGCGGCGACCGCGCCTGGTTCAACTGAGTCTCAGGGGCTAACGCCCAGGGGAGTCTAATCGCGTCCCAGCTTCGCCACCGTCTCCGCCGAGATCTGGTGCAGCCCGTCGAGGATGACGTCCGCATCGGTCAGCAGGTGACGCGGCGATGTCGTCGTCAGGCCAATCGTGCGCATGCCCGCGGCCTTCGCCGCGGACAGGCCCGCGGGTGAATCCTCGATGGCCACGCATCGCGTTGGATCCGCGCCAAGACCTGCGGCGGCCTTCAGGTACGGTTCAGGCGCCGGTTTGCACTCGGTCACATCGTCGGCCGCCACGATGACAGGGAAGTGGTGGAGGAGGCGCGCAGACTCGAGGATCGAGGTGATCTCGATCTTCAGCGCGCCTGACGCGATGCCGAGGCCGTAGGCCGCCGACAACCGCTCGATGCACGCCGGCGCCGTCGGGAACAGGACTTCACCGGCCTCGAGATAACTCGCGAAGAGGCGTGTTTTGTCGTCGACCAGCCGTTCGACGTCCGCGTCGCCCAGGACGAGCGAGTGTTCGCGCCCGAACGCGAGCACCAGACCCACGTCGTCATAGCCGAGGTAGCGGTCGAAGTAGGTGCGTTCATCGAGCTGCCAGCTGCGCTGCTCGAAGATCTCCTGGAACGCGCGCAGGTGCAGGCCTTCGGTGTCGGCGATGACGCCGTCGAAGTCGAAGACGACCGTGGTGATGCGGGTAGCAGGAGCGGACATTCGGACATTATCCCGCAGCGGGGAGATGACCTGTCCCCCCGCTTGCCATCGTTACCGCTTCGGGCGACGATGTCCGCCATGTCGACCCGTCTGCTCGCTCTGCTCCTCGTGACGACCGGTTCCGTGGTGGTGATGGCCGCCTGCGGGCGCATGCCGGAGTCTTCGACGCCGGCAACCGGTGGTCTGCCGTCGTATCCCTGGAACATCGCCCACCGCGGGGCATCGGCGTATGCGCCCGAGAACAC
>CAYRAE010000511.1:0-2696 GCA_964422175.1 uncultured Luteitalea sp.
ACGACCCTGTCATGGTGGATGCGGCGCGCCTCTCCCACGACGTCCACCTGGACTATTTCGCCGCCGACTCGCCAGTTGAATGCCATCGGGACCACCTGACGTTGGGGCGCCAGGCAGTGAAGGTCCTGACGATGAAGGAGCCGCCGAGCCAGACGTTCGCGCACCTGCTGGCGGACCTCGTGGCGATGCCGGGCGAGTTCATCGCCTGCCTGGAATGGCAACGTACCGCCAGCGACAAGATGCGCCGCGACATCCAGACGCGGCGTCGGCACTTCTTCAACAAGCGCGTGTCGATGATCAACTACGTGACGCCGGAGACGCGTCCGGAGGAGATGCTCGTCGACGACTCCGCGAGCACGATGGTGCGCCAGCTGGGTGACGCCCTGACCGAGCTGGAGGTCAACGGCCACTTCTTCGGGACGTGCTCCCTGACGCTTGCCCTGCACGGCGTGGATCGGCGCGCCCTGGAACACCAGGCCGCGGAAGCCACGAAGGTCTTGGCCGTGCACGACGGCAGCCTCTTCGAGGAGAGTTACAACCTGCTGAACGCCTGGCTCGGCATGGTGCCCGGCAACGCGGCCTTCAACGTTCGGCGGATGGCGCTACTCGAGACGAATGTCGCCGATCTGAGCTTCCTGTTCGCGCCGGACCCCGGCGAGCGTCTCAGTCCCCATCTGCAGCGCGAGGCGCTTGCCGTGTTCGAGACGCCGGGCGGGACGCCGTATGCGTTCAACCCGCACGTGCAGGACGTCGGGCACACGCTCGTGCTCGGCGCCACCGGCAGCGGCAAGAGCTTTCTGTTGAACTTCCTGGTCACGCACGCCCAGAAGTACGACCCCGTCACCGTTATCCTTGACCTCGGCCACAGCTACCGGAAGCTCGCGACGCTCCTGCAGGGCCAGTACCTGGAAGTGGGACTCCGTCAGGAGGCCGTCACCATCAACCCCTTCGCGCTCGAGCCCACCTCCGAGCATCTGCACTTCCTCCATGCCTTCATTCGCGTTCTGCTCGAAGGGAACGACAACTATCGATTGAGCGACCTCGAGGACCGCGAGGTCTACGAGTCCATCGAGAACCTCTACGTGCTCGATAGCGGCCAGCGGCGGCTCTTCACGCTGGCGAACCTCCTGCCGCGAGCGTTGTCCGCGCGGCTTCACAAGTGGGTGGACGGCGGACGCTACGCCAGCCTGTTCGACAACGTCGACGACACGCTGACGGTAAACCGTCTGCAGGTGTTCGACTTCGAGGCCATGCGGGCATACCCCGTCCTGCTCGAACCGCTTCTGTTCTACGTGCTGCATCGCGTCACGGCGCGGATCCTCGAGCCCACTGAGGCCGCCACGCTGAAGCTGTGCGTGATGGACGAGGCGTGGCGATTCATCCAGCATCCGACGCTTCGGGCATATGTTCAGGAGGCGCTGAAGACGTGGCGCAAGCGCAACGCGATGATGATGCTGGCCACGCAGGCGGCCGACGACTTCGCGTCCGCCGACCTGCTCCGCACCGTCGTCGAGAGCTGCCCGACGAAGCTGCTGCTGGCGAACCCCTCCCTGGACACGCAGCAGTATGTGGACCTGTTCCACCTGAACCCCATGGAAGTGGAGCTGCTGACCGGCCTCGTGCCGCGCCAGCAGCTCCTGCTCAAGCGGCCGTCACTGGCGAAAGTCCTCTCACTGAATGTGGATCCCAAGAGTTACTGGATCTACACGAACACTCCTGTCGACAACGAACGAGTGGCGGCCATCTTTCGTGAATGTGGCTTCGACGCGGGGATTACCCGCCTCGCGGAGTCGGCCTGATCGGAGGAGTGCAATGACTCGTCGTGCCTGGGTGCCTCTGGTGGCAGCGTCGGTTGTGGTGTCCCTGTCCATACCCGTCAGCGGACAGACATCAGGTATTCGTGAGGTATCGGCGTCCGAACGGAGCCTGATCACTCTCCAGACGCGTCTCCGCTACACGACCATGATCGTGCTGCCAGACAGCGAGGAGATCCTCGACATCATTTGCGGCGACCGGGACTTCTGGGTGATCAGCGCGACCCAGAACATCGCGCACGTAAAGCCAGCCAAGGCCGGCGCCGCGACGAACCTGAACCTTGTGACGGCGAGCGGCGCCATCTACTCGTTCCTCCTGAACGAGGGAGGCGCTCCGAACGCATCGCCCGACCTGAAGGTGTACGTCGCTGGCGACGCGACGGCGGCCAGCGGTCGACCGCGGTATTACAGCGCCGGGCACGTCGAGGCCCTGGAAGCACGGCTCGCGGAGGCGCAGGCGGCGATTCGATCCGCCGAGCAGCACGCCGAGGAGACGACGGCCGCGTACCAACGGGATTACCCGACGACGCTGGACTTTGCGTACGGTGCCGCGAAGTACGAGCGTCCGTTCTTCGTCCGGGCGATGTGGCACGACGGCGAGTTCACCTACGTGAAGTCCGACGCCCGGGAGCTGCCGGCCCTGTACGAGATGAAGGACGGCAAGCCCGCCGTCGTCAACTTCCAGGTCCGCGAGGGCACGTTCGTCGTTCCGAAGGTGCTGGACCGTGGCTACCTCGCACTCGGCGACCAGAAGTTCCAGTTCTCGGTTCAGGAACGGTGAGCGGCGATGACCGAGCATACCGACGCGCCCGGAACGGCGCCGGTGACGGATCGCCGGACTCCACCGCGAGGTGTCCTGCCGCGGAACATGCAGACGTGGCT
>CAYRAE010000512.1:0-2695 GCA_964422175.1 uncultured Luteitalea sp.
GCCAGCTCGACGATGTGTAGTGGATCCAGCGCATCGTCGCGGAACTATTCACCGGCTCTGCAGGCGCGCTCGACGACGGCTGCACGCGTGGCCAACAGACGCGCAGGCCGTCACGCCCGCCAACGGGACGCGCGATTGAGGGCGTTTCCTGGCCCACATCCTGCAGGATGCACGGACCGCACGGGTGCGGGCGATCCCCGTGCGCACGTATTCGTCCGAGTGGGCGTGGGAGAATGACCAGGTCGTGGCAATCACATCCGGAGGCGACTCGCTCGATCTGGGGGGACTACAGACCGCGGCCCGGCAGTTGGCAGGAGAACTGCGTCACGTTGCGCCCCGCAGTGCGTGGTGGCAGCGTGCACGCCATCTGCATCGTCTGCTTGACGAGGAGCGCGCGCTCGAGCGCGCCTATCTGGCGATTGCCGACGACGTGCGGCGCGCCGAGCCGGTGTCGCCGGCCGCCGAATGGCTGCTCGACAACTTCCATCTCATCGCCAACGAAGCCCGCAGCATCCGTCACGATGTGCCGCGTGGGTACTATCGGCGACTGCCGAAGGTCCGTCTCGACGACGGGCGCGTCGTTGCGCGCGTCGAGGCCATGGCCGCAGAGGTCATCCGCCACAGCGACGGGCGCATCGACGCCGAGCGCCTGCGCAGCTACGTGCTCGCGTACCAATCCATCTCGCCGCTGACGATCGGCGAGCTGTGGGCCTGGCCGAGCCTGCTCAAGGCCGCGCTCATCTCGTACGTCAGCGGGCTTGCCGAGGGGATCCGCCGCTCTCGCGAGGACATCGCGCGCGCTGACGCGGTCCTGAGCCGCATCGACGCCGCGGACGCTGCGGCGCCGCGTCAGGTGCTGGGTCCGGACGTCAGTTTCCCGTTCGTCGTGCGGCTGCTCCAGCGCATCCGCGAGTACGGCGCGCATGCCGCATCGGTGCGTGTGGCGCTCGATGAATGGTTAGCCGATCGTGACATGACGCCGGAGGACGCGATCCGCGTCGAGGGCCAGCGCGAGGCCACCGATCACGTGTCGATGGCCAACGCCATCACGAGCCTGCGGTTCTGTGCCACGTACGACTGGAGCCGCTTCGTCGAGTCCGTCAGCCAGGTCGAGACCATCCTCCGCCACGATCCCGTCGGCGTCTACGCGCGGATGGACTTCGCGAGCCGCGACCGGTACCGGCAATCGCTCGAGGCGCTCGCCGACGGCACGGGCGAGGGGCAGATCCACGTCGCTCGACAGACTGTCGAAGCCGCCCGGACCTCGGGCGCGCGCCTCGAGAACGAGCGCGACGCGCACGTCGGCTACTACCTGATCGGTCCTGGCCGCGGCCGTCTCGAGGCCAGTCTCGACCATCGTCTGAGTTTCTGGCGCGGCGTCAAGCGGCTGCTCTTCAGGTATCCGACGCCGGTCTACCTCGTCCCGATCGCGCTGCTCACGACGGCGCTGGTGGCCATTGCCGTCATGTATGCGCGCGCGCACGGCGGCTCACCCGCGGCGCTGCTGGCCATCGCGCTGCTCTCGCTGATCCCGGCCAGCGATCTCGCCACGGCGGCCTATCAGCGTCTCCTCGCGAGACTGATCCGGCCTCGCCGGCTCCCGCGGCTCGATCTCGAAGGCGGCATCCCCGGGCGCGGCCGGACGATGATCATCGTCCCGACGCTGTTCCCGAACGTCGGGGCCGTCGAGGAGATGGTCGCGCATCTCGAAGTGCTGGCGCTCGGCAATCCGGATGAGCGCCTGCACTTCGCCATCCTCAGCGACTTCACCGACGCCGACGAGCAGCACGTGCCGGGAGATGCCGACATCCTCCAGGCCGCTCGCGAGGGCGTGCGCGACCTGAACGCCCGCCATGCCAGCGCGCGCGGCGATCGGTTCTATCTGTTCCATCGCGATCGGCTCTGGAATGCGCAGGAGTCGCGCTGGATGGGGTGGGAGCGCAAACGCGGCAAGATCGAGGAGTTCAATCGCCTGCTCCGCGGCGCCACGGACACCAGCTTCCATCACGTCGTCGGCGACCGCACGCTGCTCCCGGACATCCGCTACTGCCTGACGCTCGACAGCGATACGCGGCTGCCGCGCGACGCGGCCCGTGAGCTCGTCGGCATCATCCTGCACCCGCTGAACCAGCCCGAAGTGGATCCGACGCTGCGCCGCGTGACCGAGGGCTACGGCATCCTGCAGCCGCGCGTCAGCGTCACGCTGTCGAGTGCGGCCGGGTCGTTGTTCGCACGGGTGTACTCCGGCCACACCGGCGTCGATCCGTACACGACGGCCGTCTCGGACGTCTATCAGGATCTGTTCGGAGAGGGGATCTACGCCGGCAAGGGGCTGTATCACGTCGACGCGTTCATGGCGACGCTCGACGGCCGTGTGCCCGAGAACGCGCTGCTGTCGCACGACCTGTTCGAGGGACTGCACGCGCGCGCGGCATTGGTCAGCGACATCGAACTGGTCGACGACTATCCGTCCACCGTGCTGGCCCACGTGCGCCGCCAACGCCGCTGGGTGCGCGGCGACTGGCAGATCCTGCTGTGGTTGTTCCCGTTCGTGCCGACGGCACAGGGCGTGGCACGCAACCAGCTGCCGTGGATCAGCCGCTGGAAGATCGTCGACAACCTGCGCCGCAGCCTCGTGGCGCCGTCGCTGCTCGCGTTGCTCGTCGCGGGCTGGACGGTGTTGCCGGGCCATCCG
>CAYRAE010000513.1:0-2693 GCA_964422175.1 uncultured Luteitalea sp.
TGTTCATGGTGGGCAACATCGCGGTGAGCGCGTCGATCGCGTTCTACGACTCGCTGCTGCCTCACATCGCCGCGCCCGAGGAACTCGATCGGGTCTCTTCGTCCGGCTACGCGCTCGGCTACCTGGGTGGCGGACTGTTGCTGGCGCTGAACCTCGCGTGGATCCTGCAGCCGTCGTGGTTCGGGATCCGCGACGCCGGCGTTGCGACGCGACTCTCGTTCTTCAGCGTCGGCCTGTGGTGGATGCTGTTCTCGATTCCCCTCCTGCGCACGGTCCCCGAGCCGGCGATCGCCGGCGGCGGTCAGGCGTCGATCGGCGCGGCGACGCGGCGTGCGCTCGCCGATCTCCGCCAGACGTTCACACACCTGCGGCAGTATCGCCAGGCGTTCCTGATGCTGCTGGCATTTCTCATCTACAACGACGGCATCGGCACGATCATCCGCATGGCGTCGCTCTACGGCGCGCAGATCGGCATCGCGGAGCAGCATCTGATCGCGGCGTTGCTGCTCGTGCAGTTCGTCGGCGTGCCGTTCGCGTTCGTCTTCGGCTGGCTTGCCGGGCGCATCGGCGCCAAACGCGCGATCTTCCTGGCGCTGGCGGTGTACACGGGCATCAGCATCCTCGGATTCTTCATGGCCAGCGCCGTCCACTTCTACGCGCTCGCGATCCTCGTCGGGATGGTCCAGGGCGGCAGCCAGGCCCTCTCGCGATCGCTCTTCGCCAGTCTGATTCCACGCGAGCGGTCATCGGAGTTCTTCGGCTTCTTCGCCGTCACCGAACGTACCGCGGGCATCCTCGGTCCGCTCACGTTCGCCGCCGCGATCGCGCTCACCGGCTCCAGCCGCGGCGCAATCCTCTCGGTGATCGTCTTCTTCATCGCCGGCGCCCTGATCCTCTCGCGCGTCGACGTCGAAGCAGGTCAGCGCGCAGTGTAGGGGCGGTCCTCGTGGCCGCCCATCGGACCGGGCACCCACAAGGGGTGCCCCTACATCTCGCCCTACTGCTACCATCGGTCCTCATCACACACTGGAGGGACTGACATGCAACGCATCGGTCTGGGGCTGACTCTCGGTCTTGGCATCGCCATCGGCGCCGTTGGCGCGACGTGGGCGCAGGGGCCCAACGACCCGATCATGGGATCGCGCGCCGTCGACTGGAAGGACATGGAGGCGCGGACGTCGAAGACGGGCGAGTATCGCCAGGTGTTTCGCGATCGCACGGCGACGCTCGACGAGCTGGAGCTCCACGTGACGACGCTGCTGCCGGGGCAGAGTCCGCATGCGCCGCACCAGCATCCCGACGAGGAAGTGCTGATCATCCAGAAGGGCACCGTCGAGACGTTCCTGGGCGATCGCACGCAGGTGATTGGCCCCGGTTCGGTGATCTTTCAGGCCGCCAACCAGCCGCACTCCATCCGCAACGTGGGCACGGAGCCTGCCGTGTACCACGTCATCAAGTGGAATTCGCCGGGGATGAAGTTCAAGAAGTAGCCGGCAACGGGCAATCCACCTTCGCGCTGCGCGCTACGGCGGACAAGCCGGCAAACCGGCAACCGGACATCACAGGCTACGTGGCACCTGGTCAGGCGACGAAGGCGTCGTAGTCGATCGCGGCGACGAGGACCGGACGGCCGCCGGACAGGCGAACCGTCGGCTGGACGAGGTGACCGTCTTCGGAGAAGCGCAGTGGCGTGCCCTTGTGACCGTCGAACGAGAAAGCGAGAGGATCCCGCTCGCCGGCCGCTGACCGCACGGCCAGCTCGAAGGCCACCTGCACGGCCATCCAGCCGCGCCAGGCATCCTGGTCCATCGGCACGCCCGCGTGTTGGCGGAAGCGCGCGTTGAGCGATGCCGCTTCCGGGGTGTCGAGCCGGGGATGCCAGTCGAGGTCGTGGGGGTGATACGGCGACGGCGTGACGGACGCCACCGACCACGCGTCCGGCCGCCATTCGCGCAACGGGCACGTGTAGACCGCCGTGCCCCACTCGTCCTGCCCGTCGAAGGCGTGGCTGTCGGCGTGCGCAACCACCACCTGGACGACGGCGGCTGTGTCACAGCGCTCGTCGCGCGACGCGTTGCCCCGCACGCGCGTGACGGCCAACAGCACGCGCATCAGGCGCGCGCGCCATTCCACATCGGCAAGTGCGAACTCCACGCCTCGGCGAAGAGCATCAACGTCCGCACCGTCCTCATCTCGCACGACGAGCCGGATCTCGCGCGATCCCGACGCGGCAGGCGCCCACCCGCTGACGAGGGTACCGGGAAGGGCACGGCCGGCGACGTGGAGGAACCCGTGGGGTCTCATCATGAACGACGGGCCGGCAACATGCCGGCACAGCGTTCACTCACTGCAGCATCCCTGCCATCCCCGCCATTGGTGCCGATTTCGTCGAGTTGGCGTCACTTCTCCATGTTCAATGATTGAACGCTGTGTCGTGTTTCACTACGCAATCGCGTATGAACGGCGAGTGCGGCGCCTACTTCGTCGTGCCCTGCAACTGCAGCGTGCCGACCTTCTCGCCGCAGTAGACGTATCCGGTCACGCGCCCGCCTGCGGGCGACAACGACATGTTGCCGCACCCGAACTCGGCCTGCTTCGCGGCGATCGCCGTGGCATTGGCCGCCATCTGCTCCATCTCCTTCATCATGCGCTCGCTCAGCTCCTGCATCTTCTTCTGCAGGGCGTCCATCTCC
>CAYRAE010000514.1:0-2692 GCA_964422175.1 uncultured Luteitalea sp.
TGCTCGCGGAGTCCATGCGGCCGCTGAAGCAGGCGCACGTACCGGAGCCGATCGCGCCGGGCACACCGCGCGGCGCGTTCCTCGGCGATCTCCGGCAGGACCTGCGCTACGGCATCCGCACCTTGCGTCGTCAGCCCGGATTCGCCGTCACGGCGGTGCTCACGCTCGCGCTCGGCATCGGCGCCACGAGTGCACTGGTGGCGCTTGCCGACGCCACGCTGCTGCGCCCGCTGCCGTTCCCCGATCCTGAACGCAACGTGGTGATCTGGGAGAGCACCGCGGCGTCGCAGCGCGAACGCGCCTCCCTCCTGAACATGGAGGACTGGAAGGACAGGGGCCGCAGCATCGAAGCCGTTGGCGGTCTCACGCCCAACGTCGGGAGCATGGTCCTGAGCAAGGCCGACGGGACCGCCGACTCCGTGCCCCGCCAATGGGTCACCTACGGCTACTTCGACGCGCTCGGCGTGCGGCCGATCGTCGGCCGGTTCTTCACCGCTGACGACGATCGTGCGGGGGCGTTGGTGGTCGTCCTGAGCGAGTCGCTGTGGTGCTCGCATTTCAATGCCGATCCGGCGCTGATCGGTACGACCGTTCGTCTCGATGGCGAACACTGGCTGGTGGTCGGCGTCGCGCCCGATTCGGCGCAGCTGATGCCCACATCCATGTGGGCCATCAGGCGATACCTCGGTGCACCGCCGCGGGTCCGCGGATTCCACAACGTCGTGGCCGTCGGACGCTTGAAGCCCGGCGTGACGGTCGCCGCCGCGCAGGCCGACCTGGCGCGCGTGTCGGAGGAGCTCGCTCGCGAGCACGTCGACACCAACGCGGGACGCAGCGTGTCGATCGAGCCGATGCGCGATACCGTCGTCGGGCGCGATCTCCGACTCACCAGCGCGCTGCTCCTCGGCGTTGTCGTGGCGGTGCTGCTGTTGTGCTGCGCCAACATCGCGGCGCTGCTGCTCGTACGCGCCACGGCGCGCAGCCGCGAACTGGCCATTCGATCGGCACTCGGCGCCGACCGCGCGCGCGTGGCGCGGCAACTCCTCACCGAGAGTCTGCTCCTGGCCGTTGTCGGCGGCGGGCTTGGCCTCGCCCTCGGCGCGGGGATCGTGCGCCTCGCGCCCGTCATGATTCCCGACGGCCTCCTGCCGCCGCTCATGACGCTCACGTTCGACGGCCGCGTGGCGGCGATGAGCGCGGCGATCACGCTCGCTGTGGGTCTGCTCTTCGGCATGGCGCCGGCATGGCATGCCGCCCGGATGTCGCCGGCCGCGGCGCTGGCGGCCGAGGGGCGATCGGTGACAGGGCGCGGCGAACGACTGCGATCGCTGCTGGTGGGTGGCGAGGTCGCCGCCGCGGTGTTGCTGCTTGTCGGGGCGGGCCTGTTGTTGCGGACGCTCATGGCCGTCGCGTGGAACGATCCCGGCTACCGCGCCGAGAGCGTGCTGACGATGACGATCGACCCGCTGGGCAGCCGGTATCCGGACGACGCCTCCGAGTTGCGGTTGTATGAGGATCTGCGGACCGAGATCGCGGCGGTGCCCGGCGTGCGCGACGTTGCGTTCGCCACGACGCTGCCGCTGGGCCGGTCGTACTTCGGAGACGTGTCGTTCCATGTGGCCGGCGAAGCGCTGCCGGCGGACGGCCGGTACCCGACCGCCGATCACCAGATCGTGAGCTCGCGCTACTTCGACACCATCGACCTGCCGCTCGTCGACGGACGCGCGTTCACCGACGGCGATCGCGGAGACACGGTCCCCGTCTGCATGGTCAACGAGGCGTTCGTGGCGCGGTATCTGTCGGGGCGCACCGCGATCGGCGCGCGCCTCGAGATCAGGTTCGACGACGGGCCGCAATCGCCGCCGATCGTGCGTGAAATCGTGGGGGTGGCGCGGCAGGTCAAGGGACGTCCCGACGAGACAGAAGCCTTCGCGCAGATTTACGTGCCGCTCGCGCAGTTCACTGTGGGTGACGTGTTTCTCCTGGTGCGCCCGCAATCCGGTTCCGCCGAGGCACTCGCGCCGGCGGTGAAGGCCGCCATCGGGCGCGTCGATCGGGATCAGCTCGTGAGCGTGCGGGACGTGATCACGCTGGAGGCCGTCGCGGCGTCGGCGTCTGGTGGCCACAGGTTCCGCGCGTTGCTCGTGACGGCGTTCGCGGTGCTGGCCCTCGTGATGGCGATGGTGGGACTCTTCGGCGTGATGGCGTATGCGGTGCAGCAGCGGCGGCGTGAACTCGGTCTGCGGCGCGTCCTCGGCGCAACGGGCGGCGATGTGCTGCGCGTGGTGCTCGGATCCGCGTCGCGCACGCTCGTCGTCGGCATGGTGGTCGGCTTCATCCTGGCGATCGTTGCCGGCCGCGCGCTCACCACGCTGCTCTACGGCGTCTCGCCCGCCGATCCCACGACGTTCCTCTTCGTCACCGTCGCCGTCGCCCTCACCACGACCGTGGCCGCCATCGTCCCCGCGCTGCGCGCCTTGCGCGTCGATCCCGCCGTCGTGTTGCGGGAATAGGCCGGGCCGGCAACCGGCAATCGGCAACCGTCAGTGCAGGGGCACCCCCTTGTGAGGTGCCCGTTCCGATCGGTGCGCGGGGTGCGTGATCGTACTCCCGTGGACGTCTCGGACATGGGGCCGTGTCGGCTGATGCAGAGGGCTGGCCGTCATAATAGGCCGGGGCCGTGCCGGCCCCA
>CAYRAE010000515.1:0-2683 GCA_964422175.1 uncultured Luteitalea sp.
CGGCGCGCAGGCGCGTCTCCCGTACGAGGGCTGTTCGCGCCGAGACGCGATTCTTCACAGGGTCTGAAGCCCCTGGTTTCCAGTTCAAGCGCGGGACTCCGTCTGATGCGGCAAGCAGCCTGCGGGCATTCGGCACATTTCACTTGACCGACTCTTTCGGTCGGATATACTTGGCGACCGATTAGTGAGATTGAGTCTCACTCCTTCATATCGAGTCGCCCATGCCTCAGCACCAGACCTCGTCCCGCTCCTCGTTCGTCCCACGCACGCGCAAGCGCTGGCTCGTCGCCAGCGCCCTTGCCGCAACAGGCGCCCTCGCGCCGACCGCGGCGCTCGCACAAGCCCGCGTCACCGGCCTCACCGGTCGACTCACGGACACCACTGGCGCCCCGGCTCTGCCGGTACCGGATGAATTCGGGCGCCTGCCGCAGGACTCGCCGGACCCGACGCGCACCTATGCCATCCCGGAAGGGCCGCTCGCCGATGTGCTCGCGCAACTCGCGCGTGAAACAGGAATCGCCATCGACGCTCGCGCCGAGGTCGTACGCGGTCTCACGTCACCCGGCGTGAACGGACGCTTCACCGTGGCGCAGGCGCTGGCGGCGGCATTGCAGGGGACGAGTCTCAGCTCACGCCTGACGTCGCCGGTGTCGGCCATCGTCGAAGTGCGTATCGACAGCGAGTCGGTCGACGTCACGGCGGGCCTGCCGCGCGTCGCTTCGTCGCGCTATCCGACATCGATCACCGAGACGCCGCAGACGTTGCAGGTGATCCCGCGCACGACCATCGAGCAGCAGGGCGCCTTCAGCCTCGGCGAAGTCCTCCGCAACGTCCCCGGCATCACGCTGCAGGGCGGCGAGGGTGGCGGCGCGTCCGGCACGGCGGGTGAAGCGTTCAACATGCGCGGCTTCAGCGGCAACAACAGCATGTTCGTCGACGGCGTGCGCGACGATGGCCTCGTCACGCGCGACACCTTCAACATGGAGCAGGTCGAGGTGTTCCTCGGACCGACAGGGACCGACGTGGGCCGTGGCACCGCCGCCGGCTACGTGAACATGGTCACCAAGTCGCCGCGCCCCTCGTCCGGCTACGGCGGTTCGCTCGCGTTCGGCAGCCACAATCAGGTGCGCGCCACGGCCGACCTGAATCAGGCCCTGCCGCTCGGCGCGACGGGCAGCTGGTTGAGCCGTTCCGCGTTCCGCCTGAACGCCCTCGTGCAGGGCGGCGGCGTGCCCGGACGCGACGAGGTGAAGAACGAGCGCCGCGCCGTGGCACCGTCGTTCAGCCTGGGACTCGGATCATCGACCCGTGCCACGGTGAGCGCGCCGTTCATGCGTCAGGACAACATCCCTGACTACGGCATCCCGGCGGCCGCCTATCCCGATGGGCCGCTCACGCCGACGGGCGTGACAACGGCGCGCGCGGTCTCGCAGTCGAACTTCTACGGAACACCCGCCAACGACTTCGACGATGTGTCGCAGGACAGCTTCGTGGCACGCCTCGAGCACGACGTGACGCCAGGTCTCTCCATCCGCAACCAGGCGCGCTACAACGCGACGCACCGCCAGGCCGTGATCAGCGCGATGACCAGCGCCGCGGCGTACAACCCGGCGACCGACCTGGTGACGATCGCGAGACAGGCCAACGAGCGCGAGAACAAGGTCTTCTCCAACCAGACGACCGTCGTGGGCCGCACGGTCCACGGGCACGTCACGCAGCAGCTCTCCGGTGGCGTCGAGTACATCAGGGAAAGCCAGTTCGCGCCCACGCTGACGGGCGCCGGCACGCGCGACGCCGTCGACATCTACAACCCGCGGCACGACGTGCCCGTGACCGGATTCGCGCTCACACGGACCGGTGCCTACACGGATGGCTCGACCGACACGATCGCGGCGTTCCTCTTCGACACGATCAACTTCGGCGACGCGTTCCAGGTGTCGGGCGGTGTGCGTGTCGACAGGTACGACACGACGTACGACTCGTTCAACGCCACCACCAGCGAGCTGACGTCGATCGAGGCCGACGGCAGCGTGTGGAGCGGGAAGATCGGCGCGCTCTATCGCCTGACGCCGCTCGGCAACGTCTACGTGTCGGTGGGCCGCACGGTGACGCCTCCGGGCACGGCGAACTTCGCACTGAGCACGGCCGCCAACAACGCCAACAACCCGAACGTCGATCCGCAGATTTCGACCAACCTCGAGGTCGGGACGAAGTGGGACCTGTTCGAGCGCCGGCTCTCGGCCAGCCTCGCGACATTCCTGACACGCAACACGAACGTGATCTACACGGTCGACGCGACGACCGTGCCGCCGACGTTCAACCAGGACGACAAGCAGCGCGTGCGCGGTGTGGCGATCGGCCTCGTCGGCCGGGTCACCGACAACTGGGACGTGCTGCTCAACGCGACGTTCCTGAACAGCGAGAACCAGTCGCAGAACACGGCCAACGCGGGCAAGTGGCTGAGCCTCACGCCGGAGTCGTCGGGATCGATCTGGACGACCTACCGCACGCCGTTCAAGCTGCGTGTCGGTGGCGGTCTCCGCTATCAGGGTGATGCCTACATCAACGCCGCCAACACCGTCGTCCTGCCATCGTCCACGGTGGTCGACGCGATGGCGGAGTACCCGGTGATGCGTCAGCTGCTCGTGCGGGTGAACATCTACAACCTGACCGACGAACTGTA
>CAYRAE010000516.1:0-2676 GCA_964422175.1 uncultured Luteitalea sp.
TGCGGTGGTGGCCGAGGGCACGATGACGTTTGCCCTCGGACCACGCAACGCGATGACTGACGGGTAGGCGACGGTCGGGCCCGGAGGGCCGACCCTACCTACCGCCGCAGATGGTAGGGCCGGCTCTCCGAGCCGGCCCGCCCTGCTTCTGCCCGCGGGGTTGCCTGTGATGGGCAACAATAGGGCAGCTGCATGAGTACGAGCCCCTTCCACATCGCTGTCGTTCTGGCGCCATTTCTGGCGATTCCGCTCGTGTTCTGGGCGAGCGGCCAGCGTCGCGTGCGGGCGTGGCTGCCCGCCCTGATCCCCGGCCTGCTGACGCTCTGGTTCGCCTCCGCGTTCGTCGCCGTCCGCAACGGCGGCCCCTTCAGCATCGCGATGGACTGGGCACCGGCCCTCCGCCTGTCGCTGTCGTTCCGGTTCGACGGCCTCAGCACGCTGTTTGCGACCCTGATCGCCTTTGTCGGGACGCTGGTCCTCATCTACGCGGCGAAGTACTTCGAGGACCATCCCTACGCCGGGCGATTCACCGCCACGCTCTTCGCCTTCATGGGCTCGATGCTCGGGCTCGTCCTGAGCGACAACGTGATCGCTCTCTTCGTGTTCTGGGAGCTCACGGGGTTCACGTCGTTCCTGCTGATCGGATTCGAGCACGACCGACCCGAGGCGCGGCGCGCCGCGACGCAGGCGCTCATCGTCACAGGCGGTGGAGGACTGGCACTCCTGGCCGCCGGCATCCTCATGCTGCAGGCCGGCGGCACGCCGCAGTTGTCGGAGCTTGCGGCGAGCGGCGGCCTGACCGCGCATCCCACCTATGTCGGCATCGCCTCGTTGCTGATGCTGGCGGCGTGCACGAAGTCGGCGCAGTTCCCGTTCCACTTCTGGCTGCCCAACGCCATGCAGGCGCCCACGCCCGTGAGTGCCTATCTGCACTCGGCCACGATGGTGAAGGCCGGCATCTATCTCGTGGCGCGCATGACGCCGATCGTCGGCGGCACGATGCTGTGGACCGGCGCCATCACCGTCATCGGCACCATCACCATGCTCGTCGGCGCCACGCGGGCGTTGATGGAGACGGATCTCAAGCGGATCCTCGCGTACTCGACGATCAGCGCACTGGGCGTGCTGATGCTGTTGTTCGCACAGGGAACACCGGTGGCGGCGACGGCAGGTCTCGCGTATCTGCTCGCGCACGCCTGCTACAAAGGCGCGCTGTTCCTCGTGGCCGGCACCGTCGAACACGAGACAGGCTCACGCGACGTCGCGGAGCTGGGCGGTCTGCGCGCTGCCATGCCCGTGACGGCGCTGGCCGCCGGCCTTGCCGCCGCGTCGATGGCCGGTCTTCCGTTGTTTGCCGGCTTCATCGCGAAAGAGCAGTTGTACGACACGCTCAGGGTCGTCGCGCTGCCGGGCTCATGGTCAGACGTACTGACGATCGCCGCAGTCGCGGCCAGCATGGCGCTCGGGACCGCCGGATTGGTCGCAGGCATCGCGCCCTTTCGCGGCAGTTCGATGCCGACACCGGCGCCACATGACGCGCCGCTCCCGCTGTGGCTCGGACCGTTGGTGCTCGGTGTCGTCGGCGTGATCCTGGGAGTCGCTCCCGGTCTGTTGTCCGCACCGCTCGCCCTGGCCGTATCGGCGGTGACAGGAACGTCGCACGACACCACGCTGTCGCTCTGGCACGGCTTCACGCTCACGCTCGCACTCAGTGCCGTGACCGTGGCTGGTTCGATCGCCCTGTTCACGTCTCGCGCGACGCTGTGGCGGTGGACATGGCCGCGGGCACTCCGGACCGAAGGCCTGTACTCATCGACGCTCGCGTTGCTGGACGGCGTCAGCCGACGCATCGGCCCGCCTCTTCAGAGCGCATCGCTGCGGTCGTACGTCCTGGTCGTGGCGTTGACGGCGGTCACGCTGGTGACAACGGCGCTGGCGATGAACAGCGCGCTGCCGGAAGCGAGACGAACGACGTCGGTGGAGTTCCACGAAGCCATGCTGGCGACCCTGATCGTCGCCGGCGCCCTCTCGGCCGTTCTTGCGCGCACGACGATGGCCGCCGTGCTGTCGCTCGGCGTCGTCGGCTACGGCGTGGCGGTGATGTATGCGCTGCTCGGCGCGCCTGACCTGTCGATGACGCAGTTCGCCGTGGAGACGTTGACCGTCGTCATCTTCGTGCTCGTGTTCGCCAACCTGCGGGGATTCTCCGATCTCTCGTCGCGGTTCGTCCGCGCGCGCGACGCCGCTGTCGCCATCGCCGCGGGTGCGGTGGTCACGACGCTGGTGTTGTTCATCGGGTCGTCCGGGACGACATCGAGGCTCTCGGCGTACTTTGCCGACGCCGCGCCTCGCCTCGCGCACGGCCACAACATCGTCAACGTGATTCTGGTGGACTTCCGCGGCTTCGACACAATGGGTGAAATCACGGTGCTCGTGACCGTCGCGATAGGCGTAAGGGCATTGTTACTGATCTCACAGGAGGGCAGCCGATGACGCCCGCGCCATCACCCGTGTCGACGCCGACACCGACGTCGACGATCCTGATGACGGCGGCGCGCGTGCTGATGCCGCTGTTGCTGTTGTTTGCCGTCTTCCTGTTGTTGAGGGGACACAATCAGCCCGGAGGCGGCTTCGTCGGCGGGCTGGTCGTTGCCGCCTCGTTCGTCCTGTACGCGA